>JBIIWQ010000250.1:0-3725 GCA_044338805.1 Crocinitomicaceae bacterium | reverse complement strand
AATCAAAAAATGTCGATTTATATTTTACTGGAATATGCCCAGCTGAACTCATGAAAAGTTGAAATCCAATAATTGCAACACCAATCACCGCATAAATCCAATAAATTGAAAATGGGCTCTTTTTTTTATTTTCTCCTTCTGACATTGTACGTTTTTATTTGAAATTTGGTATGTCTGTTCGTTTTGCGTCTGACCATAAATCTTCTAAATCATAGAAAGGTCGTGCATCTTTGTAAAAAACATGTGCAACAACATTAATATAATCTAACAAAATCCATTCGCTGTTTGTTTTACCTTCGATATGCCAAGGTTTTTCTTGTAATTCTTTGCGCGTAAAACGGCTTATTGAGTTACTTATACCATCAACTTGTGTAGAAGATTCGCCACTACAGATGACGAAAAAGTCGCACACAGCATTGGAAATTTCTCTTAAATCAAGGACAACAATATCTTGTGCTTTGTTTTCTTGCATTCCCTCCACAATCGCATCACACAACACTTGGGAATTCACTTCATCTTCTAATTTATACATTCGATTTTTTTAAGCCTTACAAATCTAACTTTTAATTTTAATTTTAACCAGCGTATAAACGTTTCACTTTTACAAAAGTTCATGCAAATAGGTCAAAAAATCTTGCGATTTGACAGGGTCGATTCAACGAACAATTATACTGCCAATTTACTAAAAGAGGGTAAAATTGTGCATGGTACTGTTATAATGGCAGATGAACAGTCAGCCGGACGTGGACAACGAGGGGCAAATTGGACTTCAAATGCTGGGGAAAACATGCTTTTCTCGTTGTTTGTTGTTCCCGACAATCTGTCAGTAGAAAACCAAGTTGTATTAACGCACTTTGCATCACTTGGAATCGTTGAAGTTTTAAGAAAAATTGGCATTTCAGCTGAAATTAAATGGCCGAATGATATTTATGTGAACCATAAAAAAATTGCGGGAATATTAATAGAAAATTCAATAAAGGGAGGTTTAATCTCAAGCTCGATAATTGGAATTGGTTTAAATGTGAATCAAGATCGTTTTGAAAATATAAATGCGACAAGTATTAAGCTTGAAACGAATGAATTTATTTCGATAGATTCTATCGTGTTTAAATTGATTGGTGAGTTTAATGTTTTATGGGAGTATATTCAGAAAAACGATTACAATTCATTGAAAAATAGGTACATGGAGATTTTATATCAACTGGGAAAATTAGCAATCTATGAAGATAGTTCTGGGAAGTTTGAAGGAGTAATAGAAAGTGTTTCTGAAACTGGTCATTTGCAAATCAGAAAAGGAAAGGAATTGAAAGAATATGATTTAAAGGAGATTTCCTTTTTAGTTACAAGTGGTTAGTTACAAATTGCGCGTTACAATTTATTAGTTTTTGAACTAGTATTTTTCCTTCGCAGATGCATTATTATGGGAGTAACTTGTAATTCGCAACTAGCAACTTTGAGGTAACTGGATTACTTTAATTGATCAAAATGCTTCTTAAGGTTTTCTGACATTATATTAAACAATGCTGTTAAAGGTTTTTCGACCATCATTTTAAGAAAAACATTCACTTGTCCGTCAAATGCAATGTATCCATGCGTATGTTCACCTTGGCTTTCTAAATGTATTGTTAACCTAAAAGGAAAGGGAGATTTTTCACCTGATTTCATGAAAATTTTGGTTGAATCTTCATGCCCATCTTGAATGAGTGATATCACCACTGCACCTTGAACTTTAAAGGAACATTCTTCATTTGTTGCTCTCCAATCGGCAATTTGCTCTTTTGGTAACATATGAATAAGATTATTAGAATCCTTAAGGAAGGAAGCAACAGTCTCATGATTTGCTGCAACAACTACTTTGGTGCTGTCAATTTTCATATGCCTATAATTTGTTTTTTATTTCTTCCAATCTTCAGGGTTATCTTTCCATTCACGAAGAGAAGCCATGTCATTTTCCGAAATATAATCCTTTCTTAATGCTTCTTCAATTAAAATATCGTAATTGGTTAATGTCACGTATGGGCAATTGGCATTTTTGAAATTTTCATCTGCAACACTAAAGCCATATGTGAAAATTGCAATTAGACCCTTAACATCCATTTCTGCATCTTTCAATGCTTCTACTGCTTTAATACTGCTTCCGCCTGTAGAAATTAAATCTTCAATAACCACAACTTTTTGACCTTTTTCGAAATGGCCTTCAATTAAATTCCCCATTCCATGTCCTTTAGCTGAACTACGGATATAAATAAAAGGAAGTCCTAATTCTTGCGCAACCAACGCTCCTAAAGCAATACCACCAGTTGCAACACCAGCAATAACATCGGGTTTTCCAAAATATTCTAAAACCGCATCTGTATATGTTTGACAGATAAAAGTACGAATTGATGGATACGATAATGTTATTCTATTATCACAGTAAATTGGAGAATTCCAACCCGAAGCCCATGTACATGGATTATTAGGTTGTAGTTTTACAGCTTTAATTTGTAATAAAAATTCAGCTACTTTTAGGGCTTTATCGTTGTTCAAAATCATGGCGTCAAATGTACAAAGTTTTTATAGAAAATAGAGCGATTATCTTTACAGATATTAAACCAAAAAGGAAAAATATTTTTTTATTAAAAAGTAATGACCTTCAATCGATTGTAGAGGATTTGATTCCAAAAATTGAAAATACAACTTCAGATTTAGATATTTATGTTTATTCGGAAGAAATTGAGAAAGAGTTTGAAAGATTATTTTTTGATTTTGATAAAATTGAAGCTGCAGGTGGAATTGTTAAAAGAAAAAATAGGTTTTTATTTATTAAAAGAAATGGTTTTTGGGATATTCCGAAAGGAAAACTTGAACTGAATGAATCAATTGAAACGTGCGCCATTCGAGAAATTGAAGAAGAATGTGGATTGATCAATCCTGAAATCATTGAATCTGTTTGTACAACGTACCATACATATGAATATAAAGGAAAGCCAACCATAAAAAAAACATATTGGTTTTCTCTTATTTATGAAGGTGATAAGAAATTGAATCCCCAGGAAGAAGAAGGAATTACACATGTGAAATGGATGAAAAAACATAAAATTGAAAAAATTAGAGAAAATACATTCGCTTCAATTATAGATGTTTTAGACATTTATTTTGCTAAATAAATACTGGATTGTTATTTGTCATTTTTTATAAACCATTTATAAATGGTGTGTAAATGGAAGTATTATTTAAAATAAAATTTGAATGGTCGCTTTGTTACCACAAAATCTTTTTGTCATGATTTTAAATAAAAATACATACCAAAAAGTAATTTATTTCATGTTTTTTCGCTGGATTACATCCAGCGCTAAAAACATTTAACCCCTAAGGGGTTATAAATTTAGTCATGTGGTATAATAGCGATTACTCAAAATAAAATATATTTTTTTGTTAAAAAAGAAAGTCAAATTTGATAATTATTGTAACCTTGTCTAAAAAAGAGAAATTATGAAATATCTATTATTCACTTTAGCATTAATTTTAGGAGTTGGTGTTAATGCGCAAGAAACGACTATTGTAGCAAAAGAAAAGAAAGAGAAAGTTGCAAAAAAGAAGAAAGGCTTACTTTTTACTCAAGTAGAAATTGTTAGAAATGACATTCCTTATGGTTCAGATGAAACATTTGCATTTGATTTTAAGAATGAGTCTAAAACGCCAGCAATCATTCAAGGTGTTCAATCTAGTTGCGGTTGTACAAC
>JBIIWQ010000249.1:0-3731 GCA_044338805.1 Crocinitomicaceae bacterium | reverse complement strand
CAATAAACTTGAGGATTAGGACTATCCGTCAAAACAGCAATCACATCAACTATTGAAATATACCATTTCTCAAGGTCAATATCCCAAAGTGTTCTAACTGATTGTTCATCAAATATTTTTATTGCTTCCTTTTTGTCCATTCTATTTTTCTTATGACTTCTAAGTTAACTAAAACTTTTTTGACTCTGAAAATTTGAAGAATGAAGTTCTAAACAAAATGTAAAACGGGCGTCACGGCTATCGCTCGACGTCATTCGGTGACCTCCAATGTCCTCCGATGACCTTCGGTGACCTTCGACTAGTAGAGCATCGAACTACAGGCAAGATTTAATAAAAACAGAAAGAATCTGTACTTATTGACTGTTTATTACTAGCTTTATCAAGCTAAAATTAATTATATGAAATCAATTTTTACGCTCATTTTTTGTTTCTCCGTTTCTTCTCTTTTCGCGCAATCCTTCAGTAGCCCTGAAAGTGTGGAATATGATGTTGCCAACGGAAGATACCTCGTTTCTAATCGGGGTGCAGTAAAAAGCATTCAATCCGTCCTTCCTGGACAAGCACCTACTCTATTTACTTCTAATGTGACGAGTCCTGCTGGATTAGAAATTCTAGGTAGTAAATTATGGGTCTGCGATGGTGGCAGGATGAAAAGCTATGATTTAACGACAGGTGCTCTTGTAAATAATATAAATGTTGGCGCAACCTTTTTAAATGGTGTGACGAGTGATGGCTCTCAATTTTTGTTTGTAAGCGATTTCACAGCCAAACAGATATATAGAATTAATACCGTTACAGAGACTTTTAATGTAATGGTCACGAATACGGTTTCATCTCCAAATGGCATGTGGTACGACGGAGTAAATAACAGACTAATTTTTGTGAATTGGGGCGCGAGTTCCGCGATTAAAGCCGTCAGTCTAAATGACTCTACAGTTTCTACAATTACACCAACGAGTTTAGGGAATTGTGACGGAATTGGAAAAGATGCGGCAGGGAATTACTTTGTTTCTGCCTGGAATACACAATCGATTAACAAGTTCGACAATTCATTTGTTTCACTTGGATCTGTTGTCACAGGATTGAATAATCCAGCCGACATTTATTATAACACTCTAAATGACACACTTGCTGTCCCTAATTCGTCAAACAATACAGTTACTTTTCATTTTTTAGGTTCTAGCTTAGCTATTTCAGAAAACGTTGATGATTTTACTCTTCATGTCTATCCTAACCCGGGGAACAGCGATGGAACAATATCCTATACGCTCGTTGAATCTTCTCAAGTCGAATTTATTATTTATGGTTTAGACGGAACATCCATTTTGAAGCGCACAGCTTCCTACCAGGAAAAAGGCGTGAACAGTATTCATTTGAAGGAAGATAATTTGCCTACTGGCGAATATTTGTACTCAATACTAACGTCAAAAGGCTTATTTCGAGGAAAGTTCACCATACTCTAATTCAAGCTCTTTTGTGTTTTGTAGTTCAAGGCTGGATGTCTTCTATTTCTGTAACATCCAGTTTCTATCCATTTAAAAATTGATATTTCAGCTTCAGTCTTTCGTAGATATTCATTTTTGTGTTCATTAGTATATCAAAATCCATTTACCTCTGGAACCTAAATCTTAACTGTTCATTATTATTCAAAAATCCCAAAAGAATAGCAGTTCGATTTGTGCCATTTTTACAAACTATTCTTCGAGAGTGAATAAATTCGTACAAAATCGAAATCGAAACAACTTTCACAAATTCGACAAGAGAATTGAATAAATTAAGTAACACTTTACTAAATATTGAATCCAAAATTGATGGGTGTATCGAACTGCTTTCAAACATCGAAAACCTATACATAAAAAGAGATACAGCAACAAAGCAACGTATAATTAGTTCGATGTTTCCTCGGAAGATGGTATTTGAGAAAAATTCAGTTCGAACCCTCGAAATGAATCGGGTGGTTTCTCTGATACTCAACGCTGGCAATACTTCTGGAGGGAGTAAAAAAGAAAAGCACACCGATTTTGGCGTACTTTCCTGTGGAGTGGAGCCGGAGGGGATCGAACCCTCGTCCAAACGATGAATTTTCAAGCTTTCTACATGCTTATTTCTTGATTAGTTTTCGACTATGGAACGGACAAGAACACCCAAACCCATGGCTTACATTCTTAAATCTTACAAGTGCTTAAAATGATTACGCTTGCCAGCCCAAAATGATGAACTCTTAAAAATCAAACCTAATGGGCAGAGGCTTGAAAAGAGTACTTGTCTGACCTACTATACTTCGGAGAGATTAAGCCAATTAACATTCAGTTAATTAAGCAGCAAGTGCGTATGACGTGTTGTCAATTATAGTTTGCAGCAAGATATTATAGAGGTTCACTACAACCCTCTGCATGCTGACACTTGACAACCGCTACCGCTGTCAAATCCAAATACGGCCCCAAAGAACTAGTACAAAGATACGGTAAAAGAATTCGGAATTCTCAATTTGTAATTTGTAATTAGCAATTAATAACTTTTTTATAATTTCCGAATATTCAAATGAATCCAAATTGACCTTCCAAGTCGCAACATAACGGGATAAATAATTACAAAAGCGATTAGCATTCCTCCAAAAAACCATGCTGGGTTAACCGAATCAATCAATAAAGCACACAAAAGGAATGGCAACTCAGTAAGTATAATAATTGGGTAGCTGGTCCACAATGAACCTAACCAAAAACCTGGCTCAATGCAATAGACTTGTCCGCAGGAAGAACATTTCTCAGGCATGTCCAACATTCTTGAATAACGAAATAAACCTTTGTTGACAAATAAATCTCCTTTGGAGCATTTCGGGCATTTCAAACACAACATGGAAATTATTCTATTCATTAAATGAAATATTATTCAAACTGAAACTGGAAAGGATAATTACCGAAGTTCATGGCTAAACGATTTACGCTCCAAACCCTCTTCGAATATACGTTAGATAGAGCAATAATGCAAATAGTATCGTTTCTTAAAGTGGCATAACAAGCGGTATTCCCGTGCCACCATCCTGAATGAAAAAAATAGGTATCCTTCCCCACTTCTTCTTTCAAACGCATTCCTAATCCATAATTACTTTTTCCTGGATGCTCGTATGAATATCCTTTTAACATCTGCTTTCGCAATGAATCTGGCAGGAAGTTTTCGGAATAGGTCCCTTTATCCATTTGCAATAAATCCAACGCTGTCGTATACATGTTTTTGTCGCCATAAACAGCGTCCAAATAATCAAATTCCTCTAGCCGTTTGTTAGCGTTATAGGATTGGCAGATTTTAGATAGATTGGTTGAACGATTTAAAATAAACGTATTCTTCATTTTTAAAGGCTCAAAAACCAACGTTTGCATCGCTTGAGGAAACGATTGATCGGTTACTTTTTCAATAATCAAGGCCAACAAAGCATAATTCGTATTGCTGTATGCGAATTTTGTGTCGGGCGGAAAGTTCAACGGGAACTTATACTTATTTAATAGTTTTAGTACATTCCTGTTATACAATGTTTTGCCTAAATGCCATGTTTTGAAGGTAAAATATCCGTAATATGGAATTCCACTGCGGTGATTCAATAACATTCGAACAGTTATTCCTTTATACGGCAAATCTGGTAAATACCAACGAACATCTGAATCGAGGAAAATCTGTTTTTTACTGACCAATCTCAAAACAGCCAAAGCAGTTGCAACCTTGCTTACGGAAGCAAC
>JBIIWQ010000248.1:0-3743 GCA_044338805.1 Crocinitomicaceae bacterium | reverse complement strand
CAAAACGTATTTTACCTGAAATAATCAGTCGATTGAGTTTCCTTTTGAATGTTGGATTGGGTTATTTAACCTTGAACCGTCAATCAAACTCCTTATCTGGAGGTGAATCACAACGCATCAATTTGGCAACATCGTTAGGGAGTTCACTTGTTGGTTCGATGTATATTTTGGATGAGCCGTCCATTGGTTTACATCCCAAAGACACAAAACGATTGATTTCAGTTTTACACGAATTGAGAGATCTTGGAAATACGGTTATCGTTGTTGAGCACGAAGAAGAAATGATGATGGCAGCCGATGAAATTTTAGATATCGGTCCAATGGCTGGAATATTTGGAGGCGAAGTCGTTTTTCAAGGGAAACACGCTGGATTAATTGACGCCAAAAACAGTTTGACAGCAGATTACTTAACTGGTAAGAAAAGTATTCCTGTTCCAAGTAAAAGAAGGGTTTCAAAGAACAAAATTAGCGTAACTGGGGCGAGACAATATAATTTAAAAAATATTTCTGTTGACATTCCTTTAAACAGTTTGGTTTGTATTACGGGAGTAAGTGGTTCAGGAAAATCGACTTTAATAAAAGAAATCGTTTATCCTGCAATTCGGAAAGAACTTGGTGTTTTTGGAGATAAAATTGGGGATTTTGGAAGTTTAACTGGTGACATCAAACTGATAAAAGCAATAGAATTTGTGGATCAAAATCCAATTGGTAAATCATCTAGAAGTAATCCAATAACCTATGTAAAAGCTTTTGATGATATCCGTGAATTGTTTGCAAAACAGCCATTAGCAAAAGCTCGAGGATATAAACCAGGTTTCTTTTCTTTTAATGTTGAAGGCGGGAGATGTGAAATGTGTGAAGGTGAAGGTGAAATTACTGTTGGAATGCAATTCATGGCTGATGTGCATTTATTGTGTGATACCTGCCAGGGAAAACGCTACAAGCAAGAAACATTAGAAATTGAATACCGTGGAATCAACATTTCGGATTTACTTGAAATGGATATTCAGAGCGCTCTAGATTTCTTCAAAGAAGGAAAAGACAAGTTGGAGGCCAAAATCGTTGAAAAAATTCAACCATTAATCAATGTTGGTTTGGGTTATTTAAAAGTTGGACAATCATCCAGTACTTTAAGTGGCGGTGAAGCTCAAAGAATCAAACTGGCATCCTTTTCATCGAAAGGTCAAAACTCACCTTCTACCCTCTTTATTTTTGACGAACCGACAACTGGATTGCATTTTCATGACATCGATAAATTGATAATTGCTTTCAATTCATTGATCAATGTTGGACATTCAATTATCGTTATTGAGCACAACACAGAAGTCATTAAATGTGCAGATTGGATCATTGACCTCGGACCTGAAGGTGGAAAAAATGGTGGGAATATACTCTTCACTGGCACTCCAGAAGATCTTGTTCAATCCAAAGACAACTCAACGGGAATGTTTCTAGCACCTAAACTTTAATCAACGTAAAGTTCTTGTTCTTTCACAAAAAGTTCGTTTTCACTTCTAGCAATAACGGCTGATGCTAAACAATTTCCAAGAACATTAACTGAAGTTCTTCCCATGTCCATTAATGCATCAACTGCAAGAATAACGCTGGCTTGTTCTGCTGAAACACCTATTGTCATAACCGTTCCTGCAAGAATCACGAAAGATGCTCCCCTCACTCCTGCTACTCCTTTACTTGTTAGCATTAATACTAGACAGATACTTATTTGTTCTCCGATAGTTAAATCAATTCCAGCCATTTGTGCTAAAAAGACTGTCGCTAAAGATAAGTAGAGAGTAGTCCCATCCAAATTAAAACTATAACCAGTAGGAATTACAAACGCAACAATTTTCTGAGGAACACCAAATTTCTCCATGTTTTCCATTGCTTTCGGTAAAGCAGCTTCACTACTTGCTGTTGCAAAAGCGAGTGAAACAGGTTCAGAAACAGCCTTCAGGAATTTTTTAATTGGAATTTTAGCAATCAAAGCAATTGGCAAAAGTATGACTAAAATGAAGATTACCAATGCTATATAAAGTGTCCCAACAAGTTGCATCAGGTTATAAAGAATTCCCACACCAGATTTTGCAATCGTACTAGCTAATGCTCCAAACACAGCAATTGGTGCAACATACATTACAAGATCTGTAAACTTAAACATGACTTCCGCTAGGCTTTCACTGAAACTTAGCATAGCATCTTTGTGTTTCTGGTTCTTCACCATGCTTAAGCCTATTGCAAAAAGGATGGAGAAAATTACGACTTGTAACACTTGATTTTCAGCGATTGATTTTGCTATATTTTCTGGAAAAATTTCAACTAAATGATCTTTTGGCGCTTCTGTTTGCTTCATCAATTCAGCAGATTTCTCCATATCTTGAGCTCTAGCTTCAACCTTTACTCCAACTCCTGCTTGAGAAATATTAATAGACGCTAAACCAATAAACAAAGCGAAAGTTGTAACAATTTCAAAATAAAGAATACTCTTTAATCCAATTCGACCAACTTGTTTTAAATTACTATGTCCTGCAATTCCAACGACCAATGTTGCGAAAATTAAAGGAGCTACTAATGTTTTAATCAACCGTAGGAAAATCTTACCAAAACGTTCCATTTCCAAAGCAAATACTGGAAAATCCATCCCTACTTCTACTCCTAAAATCATGGAAGAAAAAATCCATAAGGACAATTTTTTCCGTTTAAAAGAAATCAAGAAAAGGTATGCAATTAATAGATACCGAACGATTTTAAATCCTGTTGGATCAAAACCTGGTAATTTATTTTCAATAAAAAATACTAATCCGATATGCATAAACGCAACAACATACCAAAACACCGTGAACATTGACTTAAATAACTTCATGCCGTGAAGATAGGAATTTTTCTTTTGAAGTTTCAATAAGTATAAATACGTTATTTATTCAACCATTTATTAATTAATTTGAAAAATTGCTTCATTTTTTTGTCATATTAATGATTATGTGTATTATTGTATCCTATAACGGAAGTATTTTCTACTTCTACGACAATCCAAAACAACAATTGAAATACCCAAATTAATACATTGCACCTTTTACGCATTTTATGGATAACAAAAATTTAGAAAGTCAAAAACTTTCTGACCTTAAGGAAATGGCCAAAAATCTTGGCATTGAAAAAGCTGAATCATTAAAGAAAGCTGAATTAATAGCGCTTATTGCAAGTAAAAATGATTCTACTGAAGCGGCGACAGCTCCTGAAAAAAGCGAAGATCGTCCTAAAAGAAAAAGAACGAGGGTTGAACAGGCTGAACCAATTTCTAAAAAACCAAGTCTTTTTAAGACGAAAGAGGTTACTCCTACTGCAATTAAAGTTGATGAAAAAACTGAAGAAGCGCCAATTGAAGAAAAAACGGTTGTTGAACTTCCGTTGGTTACTGAAATTGAGGTAAAAGTGAATGAACTACCTTTTGATCAACCAGCTGATTCAGTGAAACAGGATCCAAAGAAAGTTAATAAAGCACCTATAAATAAACCGGTTCGTCCAGGAAGAAATTTATTGGAAGAAAAAAATAATTCTGTAAAAACTGAAGTTGGAGTAGAATCTGAAAAAACAGATGCCCCATTAGCAAATGAAGCTTCTGCCACTGAAGCACCTGATGCAACTGCGCCAAATCCAAGACCAAATCCAAGGCCACCTTTCGAAAGAAATCAACCAAGGAATCCAAATCCAAATCAGAATCCGAACCAGAATCCAAATCAAAACCC
>JBIIWQ010000027.1:0-12783 GCA_044338805.1 Crocinitomicaceae bacterium | reverse complement strand
ATCAATTGGTGATAAGAGGCGTACCTACTTTCTGAAATTTGTCCATTTTCAACGGCATCTTTTACCGCGCACTTTGGCTCATTCAAATGCTGACAATTGTGAAACTTACAAGCGCCAATCAAAGCTCTCATTTCCGGGAAATAATGAGACAAAAATTCTTTTTCTAAATCAACAATTCCAAATGCTCTGATTCCTGGCGTATCAACTATATAACCACCGGTTGTCAATTTGTGCATCTCTGCAAAAGTAGTTGTATGTTGTCCTTGTAAATGTGATTTTGAAATTTCACCAGTTCTTAAATGAAGTTTTGGATCTAAGGCATTTACTAAAGTACTTTTCCCAACACCACTATGACCAGAGATCATTACTTTTTTATCCTTGATTTCTTCTCTTAGAAAGTCAATATTTAACTTGTTTTCAGCCGAAATTTTATAACAAGGATATCCGATCGATTCGTATAAATCGCAAAGCGCATCTATATAAAACAATTCATCTTCATCATAAAGATCAATTTTATTGAAAAGCAAAGTTGTCGGAATTCTGAACGATTCTGCTGCAACTAAAAAACGGTCAATAAATGCTAAATGTGTGTTAGGAGATTTTGTGGTGACCAGCAAGTAAGCACGATCTACATTGGCGGCAAGAATTTGCATTTGCTTACTTAGATTCGTTGATTTTCGAACAATGTAATTCTTGCGAACATCAAAATCGGAAATCATGTATTTCCCTTCGTCATCAGGTGTCTCATCCATAACAACAACGTCACCAACAGCAATCGGATTTGTCGTTCTTAAACCTTCCAAACGAATTTTTCCTCTAATACGTGAACTTACTACAGAACCATCCATGAGTTCCACAGTGTACCATTTACCAGTTGATTTTAATACGTTTCCTTTGATTGACATTGTTGCAAAGATAGCTAGAAATGGAGAACTAACACTTGAAAATTGACAATTGAAATTTGTCAATTATTAACTATCTTCGCAATTCAAATTTTGAATCATGTCAATAGAGGTAAAAAACCTATTCAAATATTACGGTGAACAAGCAGCAGTGCGCGATGTAACTTTCTCCGTTGCTAAAGGTGAAATAGTTGGTTTTCTTGGTCCAAATGGTGCTGGA
Source organism: Crocinitomicaceae bacterium (assembly GCA_044338805.1). GTDB lineage: Bacteria > Bacteroidota > Bacteroidia > Flavobacteriales_D > Crocinitomicaceae > M0103. The sequence goes on along the minus strand of JBIIWQ010000027.1, from coordinate 11,661 downwards.
AAATCGACAACAATGAAAATATTGACTGGATTCATTTCAGCTTCTTCTGGAGAAGTAAAAGTATGTGGAATGCCTGTTGATGTTGATTCATTGGATACCCGCAGAAAGATTGGTTATTTGCCTGAAAACAATCCTTTATATCTTGATATGTATGTCAAGGAATACTTAGAATTCGTTGGAAAAATCTACCATGTTAAAAATTTGAAAGATCGTGTCAAAGAGATGATCAAAGCGGTTGGTTTGAAATTAGAACAAGATAAAAAATTAGGTGCTTTATCAAAAGGATATCGTCAACGAGTTGGTTTAGCTGCAGCAATTATTCATGATCCAGAGGTTTTGATTTTGGATGAACCAACATCAGGTTTGGACCCAAATCAAATGGTTGAGATCAGAGAGCTCATAAAAAAAATCGGAAAATCAAAAACTGTAATGCTTTCTACACATATCATGCGTGAAGTTGAAGCTATTTGCGACCGCGTTGTGATTATCAATAAAGGTCAAATTGTTGCCGATGATACTGCTTCACATTTACAAATTGATTTATCTCATCAGACTGTTTATGCTGAATTTGACGGCACAGTTTCCAAAGCAATGCTTTCTAAAATCAAGCATGTTGGGAAAGTAGAAAAAGTCAACAATGGTTGGTTATTAGAAACAACGGATGAGGTGGATTTGAGAAAAGTAATTGCTCAACATGCTCAACAAAATAATTTATTGGTCTTAACACTGAAAACAGAAGAAAAGACCCTTGAAGAAGTATTTAAAGAATTAACGAAATAAGAAAACGCGATAGCGTTTGATGAAAACAAGTGTTAGCGCAGTTTATCGCTAGTTTTCATTAACATACAAACGTTATGTAGATTATTTAATTTATGAGTAGAATGCCAGCAAATTTTATCGAAGAATTGAAATGGAGAGGAATGGTGCACGACATCATGCCTGGAACGGAAGAAGCACTGAATAAAAAAGTTTCTAGTGGATACATTGGTTTTGATCCAACAGCTGATTCATTGCACGTTGGACATTTAGTTCAAATCATGACATTGGTTCATTTCCAGCGCGCTGGCCACAAACCATTTGCTTTGGTTGGTGGTGCAACGGGTATGGTTGGCGATCCTTCCGGTAAATCAAAAGAAAGAAATTTGTTAGATGCAGATACATTGAATCACAATGTTGCTTGTGTTAAAGGTCAATTGGAAAAGTTCTTGGATTTCAACAGTGGTGAAAATTCAGCTGAAATGGTGAACAACTACGATTGGTTCAAGGACATGAGTTTTTTGGATTTCATTCGTGATATTGGAAAACACATTTCGGTAAATTATATGATGTCGAAAGATTCTGTTAAGTCGCGACTTGAAACAGGAATGTCATTTACGGAGTTTTCTTACCAACTTGTTCAAGGGTATGATTTCTATTATTTGAATCAACACAAAGGATGTATTTTACAATGTGGTGGTTCTGATCAATGGGGAAATATTGTAACTGGTACTGAATTAATCAGAAGAAAAGGTGGGGGAGAAGCGTATGCTGTAACAACTCCGTTAATCAAAAAAGCGGACGGAACGAAGTTTGGAAAAACGGAAGGTGGAAGTGTTTGGTTGGATCCTGAAAAAACGTCACCTTATGAGTTTTACCAATTTTGGTTGAATTCAAGTGATGCCGATTCTGTGAATTACATTCGAATTTTCACCTTAAAAGCGCAAAGTGAAATTGAAGCACTAGAAAAAGAACATAATGAAGCACCACATTTACGTGTTTTACAAAAAGCAATAGCTGAAGATATTACAATCCGTGTTCATGGAGAAGATGCCTTGAAAACTGCTATTCTTGCGTCTAATATATTATTTGGAAAATCTACCTCAGAGGATTTAAAATCACTTTCGGAAAAAGATTTCTTTACGATTTTTGATGGTGTCACTCAAGCAACAATAAGTCGTGCGGAATTTGGAACTTCTTTTTCAATTGTCGAAGCATTAGCTGGTAAAGCAGGATTTTTATCTTCTAATGGTGAGGCTCGTCGCGAATTAAAAGCGAACGCAATTTCAGTGAACAAGGAAAAGGTTGGTGAAGAATTTATGTTGACGAGCGAAAATTTAATCAATGGTAAATATGTGCTGTTGGGCAAGGGGAAGAAGACGAACTATATTTTGGTGGTTGAGTAGTTATTAAATCGTTTTTTTGACTATTGAATGCCATGCTCAATTGTTTAAGAATAGTTGAGTTAAACATTTCCATTAATCGCGAATAAAATAATTTAATTCATCTAAATTTTCAGATATTAAATTCACATGATATTCATGTGGGAAATAATTAAATTTCACAATGTTCGCTGTTTTTAACTTTAATAAATGGTTGTGAACTGTTGTTTGTGAGAGATGAAGAATTTTTTGAAATTCAACATTGCGAAAATATGGATTTTCTTTAAGAATTTTGATAATTGTAATCCTGGCTGGGTGTCCTAAAGCATTTGCTAATTTGGCTAATTGAATTGTTTCATTTGAATAGTGATCTGTTTTTGTTGCTCCCATGATTGATTTTTCTTTTTACTTGAAGTTAAGAAGAAAGATAGTTGTATCAAAATAAAAATTGCAAAATTTAAATATTGCAACTTCGCAATATTGCGCAGAACCCCAATGTTTATTGATCCTTCAATACTCAATCTCCCACAAAAACAACCCATGCGCCGGAACCGAGGTAGAAGCTGCTTGACGATTTTTTGCTTCAATAATTTCATTGATTGCTTTCGGTTCTATTTTACCTACTCCAACTTCAATCAAAGTCCCAACTGCTGCGCGCACCATATTGCGCAAAAAACGATCTGCACTAATTTCAAAATAGAGTTGGTTTCCATCAAAAACCCAATGTGCTTTATCGATCGCGCAAATATTCGTTTTAACGTCCGTATGCAATTTAGATAATGAAGTGAAATCTTTTGTGCCAATTAATAATTGAGCGGCGTCATTCATTTTAGAAACGTCCAATTTTTGAGGAAAATGCCAACTCGTTTCAGTGATAAAAGCATCCTTTTTTTGATGGATAAAATACCGATAAGTGCGTTTTTTCGCATCGAAACGTGCATGTTTTTTGCTGTCAACTAGATCTGTATTATACACAACAATCGAATCTGGCAGCATGCGATTCAGCTTAAAAACAAACTTATCAATTGAATCTATCGGTTCTAAATCAACATGAAAATAATATTCTTTGGCATGAACGCCTGTGTCTGTTCTACCGCAACCAAGAATTGTTATTGGTTTTAAGGAATACATTTTTGAAAGCGCATTTTCAATAACCTCTTGCACAGAAATTTCTTTTGGTTGACGCTGCCAGCCGAAATAATTTGTCCCTTTGTATGAAATCTTGATAAAATACCTATTCATGGAACAAAAGTACTATTTCTTGTGGTTCTAAAAGTTGTAAGCCACAGATGCACTGATTAAATTTTTCTATTCTGTGCATCTGCGGCAATGATTTAACATTCCAACTGATTAAGTCTAAAAATACTTATTCAATATACAAGACACTTCCATGCAAATAATCAACCGAATAATTGAAAAGCAATGCTTTACTTTGCGAAGAATTCAGCAAGAAATTCCAGGTTAAAATTCCTGTTTTTTCGTCTAATATTGCATCGGTATAATCACCATTTTTAACTTTGATGTCGTTGTTTGTTGAAATCGGGAATTGGTCTTTAATAATAATTGGAATTGCTGCTCCACCATTATTTTTCACCTTGATTTCCCATGTAACTTCAAACTTTTGACGTGAGCCAATGGTTCTATTTGTACTTTTTTCTTGAATACGTTTACGTTCAATTTGAATTTTATTGTCTTTTCCTAAAGAGAAGGATAAGGTGTCTTTCGTTGAATTAACATCGATATATGTTTTCCCGATATAGGTCCCATCGAAATATAAATTCGATTCTCCATTCAATAAATTCAATTTTTCCCATCCTGATACCTGTGCTGCAAGATAAACCGATGGATCCATTTTTGGTGCAGCATGGTATTCATACTTAGCTGGCAATTCATACGTTGCAATTTGAACACGGTGATCAATGCCATCAGAAGGAATTGTAAACTTAGACTGAATGGCATATTCCATTCGTAAATCTTTTTGTGTTGCTACACTCACTGCATTGGCTGAGTAATTGTAAGATTCGCCAGATGATGCACCTGCAATATTTGAATTATAAGCACCAGAATAATCTTTATCTGCTTTTCTTTTTCTATCTTCTCTTCTGTTGGACTTAAATAAGCCTTCTATGTTACTTGTTGATCTAGAAATACTCATTACATCCGCAACTTCATAATCATAACTTTCAGCGGAAATCATAACTTCTTCTAAAACTAATTCTTGGGAATGAATAAAGAATTTCAAATACGGAGCTGTTATTCCTAATTGAACAGGATTGTATCCAACATAATTTGCAGAAACAAATTTTTCACCGCGAGGAACAATAACTTCGAATTTACCATCAAAGTCAGTTACTGCGCCTATGTTTGGATTGGATGGAAAAGATATTTTTGCAAATGGTAATGGTTCACCAGTTGAAGCATCTATTACTTCACCGCGTAATTTCTCACCTGAATAATCATTTTGAGGTATCTGACGTTGGTAAACTTGTTTCTGCGGTGGATAATTATAATAAGTCAAATACCATGGATTTAAAGTCGGTTCTTTTGAATTTTCATAAGGATCATTGGTTGAAAGCACCAAATCAATATTGTTCCATGAAATACCAGAAGTTTGACTCACCAATGCTTTTGCTTCTAAACGAACTGGTTGACCTATACCATCACTTCTCATATCATAATAAGGTTTCCAAGATGCATTTGGTGTAATATACGTAAAGAAAAATTCCGCTTTCGTTGCTTTTTCAACGTCTATTTCGACGATTATTTCAGTGAAGTTTGTAACTGGTTTACTGCGCTGACTAGTAATCTCTTGTTCAATTCGATTCATTTCCTTGTTCAAATCTTCCAACTGATTATAGATGGCAGATTGACGCGTATTAATTTCTGTAAGTTTTAAATGCATGAACGCAAACGCTTCTTTTAATTCAGCTACTTTTAATCCATCAGCATTTCCTTTTAAATCACGGTTTTTCAAAAGTAAATTTTTGTCCAAAGCTAAAATGTCGTATTCATCTCGTAATACTTGATCTTGCAATTCCAATTTGTGTTTTTTCGAATTTAAACTTGCAATTTCTTCGTTCGACATTTTTAAATCTTCATAGTTTTTGCGCGTTCGAACGGAAAGGATTGTCATGTCACCAATTGCTTTAACTTGAACCGAATTAGGATCTAAAAAATCTGTCAATTTCTCAAAAATGATTTCTTGCTTTCCTGGTTTTAACTCGGTTGATTTTTCATGTTCTACCTGCGCTCCTTGAAAGAACACGGTTACTTTCTTAATTTCAGAAGGTAATGTAGTTTCCTTTTGACCAAAAGAAAAAATTGAAATCAGAATAAAGAGAAAAGTTGTTTTCATAGTTTAAAATTTAAGTTATAAAAAAGCACCACTTGAAAGGTGGTGCTTTCAGGATGCTTTTACATCCTTATTTCCATAAAGTTCATTATTTTCCCGTCGGCATAACGAAATTTGTCATATCCACCTCATATAAATCCATACTAGCTTTTTGACCAATAATTTCGAAACTTGACATTACGGCTTTTTTCATTTCAGGATAATATTGAAAATGTGAATCGTTATTAACTGTGTTTACGATAATCCCCAAGTTGACTGGGTCTCCCCAAGTAGATCCCAAATTTTCAACAACATAAATGTCCAATCCTCCCATTCCTTGAAGACCATCTGAACTATAAAATAAATATCGTCCATCGCCAGAAATGAATGGAGTCGTTTCTCTACCAATAGTATTAATAGTGAAAGGCAACGGTTTTGCATCTCCCCAAGATTTTCCTGTTTTTTGACTTACATAAATATCTGTTGAACTTTTATCTCCTTTTCGATCCGAAACGAAATACATCGTATTTCCATCAGCCGTCATTGTTGCAGATCCTTCAAAGAAAGAGGTATTGACAGACTTACTACTTATTCTGTGTGGTGTTGACCATTTTCCTTTAGAACTCATTTCAAAGGTGAAAATATCTGACCCTTTGGTCGTCTTTTTCGCATTTGTAGCAGTAGTGTTGACAGTCATTAAACCTTGCAGACCGTCTCTAGAAATAAATGTTATTGCATCAAAACCGTCAGAATTAATTCTGCCTAACTCATTGGTTAAACTGTCCCAATCTTGCGTATCATTATTCCAAACAGCACAATAAGTATCTTCAAAAAATTCCTGATCATCTGGATTCATACTCCCTCCTTTTGTATCACTTCTTCGAGATGTAAAATATAAGTTTTTCCCATCTCCAGTGATGATAGGGCAATAGTCACCGTAACCAGAATTCATCGTTTTAATATCAACTCGTTTTGATTTATTTGGTCCGGCTAATTCTGCTTTCGCAAACAGACATTGTTCAATTCTTAATTGTAATTGTAAGTCTTTTGAGCGAATAGCTGAAAGTTTCATAATAGCAATGTTGTAATTGACGATGGCAGAGTCAAGACTTCCAATTCGGTGATAAGATCTACCTAGTAATTCATATACATCTGCATCAATTTCATCATCATCTAAAATTACTGCTACGGTTGCATATTTTAATGCCAATCCATAATTGTTCATGGCATAATGACACTGACTTACCCAGTATGGTGCTCTCCAATTAAATGGATCTTTTACTGCAGCTTCTCTAAATTTAACCAAGGCATCACGCACTTTCCCCTCATTAAATTGAGTTTTTCCTTCTTCAATCATTAATAGTGCAGTCGTTTTATTAACAATGCTACTCACAGTATCTGGTGGTGAAACAAAATCTCTTGAAAAAAGTGATTGAGTGGTTAAAACAAATAAAACCAAGGAAAAACAAATTTTAAACATAGTTTTCTGAATTGCGGGATTGTTATATTCTTTAAAACAATTCACAAAAGAAAGCAATTTTTGCGTCTCATGGAAATTTGTGCTCTACTATTTTACTGTGTGTCAGTTTTTCCATTTTTTCTTTCTGATAAATTTTAAATCGACAAGTTCATTCATTCCAATTGTTGAGGCAACAATTGCTAAAATTGGAGCTGTTGACGCCGAAATCCAAAGCGTAATATGTAAAAAAAATTGTCCTAACCCATAGAAGAATCCATTCTGTTTAAATCCTGATAAATTGAAAATTATATGAATATCTACAGGTACTAGAATTAAAAGAGAATAAATGAGTCCAATTGAAATAGCAAAACCACTATGTTGTCTAACAAAAATGACACTTTCATTTATATTCAATTTTCTCCTTTCATTCACATAATCCATGAAACTAAAGCCGTAATAATAAAAAGCGATGACAAAAATCAAGTAAAAAACAGGTGAGCTTTTCGGATCTTGCCAACCAATCATTGAGACTAAAAAAATGATTATAAAGAATAGATATTGCCAAAAGAAATTCCTTAAAGCAATTCGTATTCCCCGCTTTATATCTCTTAAAAATTGGTTCAGATTAAAGGGGTATTTATTACCCATTAATATTCTTTCTGTTTTTTGACTTAGATGTGCAAGAAGTGGAGATAAAATTATCACTACAACATATTTCGCGAAGTTCATTAAAAGCAATGCAATCGAAATTTCAAAAAGTAGTTGAATCATTTGCCAAACAATCTCATTCATGTTTTCAACTTGAGGAACAAATGTTCTTTGTTGAATAATTGCACCTATTTTATATATTCCAAGCATGAAAATCGCAGGTATCAGAATATACCAATAGAATTTTTGTTCTTTTATGAAAAGAATAGCCTTCCAATAGCTTTTCAGTCCGAAGAAAAAATGAGTCAAAAATTTCATAGTCAAAAATAATCAAACTGAAAGTATAAGACGAAGAATACTTAGGGTTTTGTTATCTTTGCATTTTAAAGAAAAAAAGCACCCTAAAAGGTTATCAATCATCTAATTAAATAAAAATGGAATTCAGTAGTTTGACAGCAATTTCTCCTATTGACGGAAGATATCAAGCAAAAACAAAAGAATTACAACCGTATTTCTCAGAATTTGGACTTATAAAATATAGAGTACTTGTTGAAGTAGAATATTTTATTGCTTTGGTGCAAACTGGTATTGAACCATTAAAATCTTTCCCTGAAGATTCTTTTTCAGCATTACGCGAGTTATACACCAATTTCTCTGAAAAAGATGCAAACTGGATCAAAGACACTGAAAAAGTTACGAATCACGATGTTAAGGCTGTTGAGTATTTCTTAAAAGAAAAATTGACTGGACTTGGATTGACTGAATATTTAGAATTTGTTCATTTTGGGTTGACGTCTCAAGACATTAATAACACATCAATTCCATTATCTCTAAAGGAAGCATTGACAGAGCAATATTATCCCTTAATTGAAAAATTGATTGAAAAATTGGAATCTTTACAAAATACTTGGAAAGATATACCAATGCTCGCAAGAACGCATGGTCAACCTGCTTCTCCAACGCGATTAGGAAAAGAAATTAAAGTTTTTTCTGAAAGACTTTCTATTCAATTAAAACAATTAAAAGCTGTTTCTTTTTCCGCAAAATTTGGGGGTGCAACGGGAAATTTAAATGCGCATCATGTTGCTTTTCCAAATCACGATTGGGTAGCTTTTGCTAACAATTATGTCAATACTATTCTTAAATTAGATAGAAGTCAAACAACTACTCAAATTGAGCATTACGATAATTTAGCTGCGCTTTTTGATACAATGAAGCGCATTAACACGATTATTTTGGATTTAGATCGTGACATGTGGACCTACATTTCTATGGAATATTTTAAACAAAAATTGAAGGAAGGTGAAATTGGTTCGTCAGCCATGCCGCATAAAGTGAACCCAATTGATTTTGAAAATTCAGAAGGAAACATTGGAATTGCAAATGCTCTTTTTGAGCATTTAGCAGCAAAACTTCCAGTGTCAAGATTGCAACGAGATTTAACCGATTCAACTGTTTTGAGAACTGTTGGAATGCCAATAGCTCATACGTTTATTGCAATTAAATCAACCTATGCAGGCTTAGAAAAACTCTTGTTAAATGAAGCTGCTTTCCAGAAAGACTTAGCAAATAATTGGGCAGTCGTGGCCGAAGCAATTCAAACAATATTGCGCAGAGAAGGATTTCCTAAACCGTATGAAGCATTGAAAGGTTTGACGCGAAAAAATGAAGCGGTTACAAAAGAAACTGTTCACGAATTTATAGAAACTTTGCCAATTTCAGAGAATCTAAAACTTGAATTAAAAAATATTACACCAGAAAATTTTACTGGAATTCAATTAGTTAATTAAAATTAAATCATGAAAATCACCACTTTAATTTTTTGTATTGCAACCCTTAGTTCTGTTTTTGGTCAAGGTTATAATATCGAATGGGGAATTTTGGAAAATGGAACTGGAAGAATGGTTTCGATACTCCCAAAAGAGAGTAAAGATTTTTATGCGTTAAGATGGACTGGAGGCTTTTTATTGGGTTCATATAAGTTTTCTAATCATGAAAATTTTACTGTCACAGCAACAGGGAAATTAGAAATGAAAGCTGATGGTGGCATGGCAAATTTCGAAAGTGCTCAAGTTGTTGGAAAAAAATTATTTGTTTTTCTTTCTGATAAAAAAGAAGGGTCAAATCATTTTTTTATGCAAGAGTATGGAAACGATATGTTGCCCAAAGGTCCGTCAAAAGAATTAGCACATTATGAATTAGAGAAAGGTAAATCAAAAGGTTTTTTTAATTCTATTAGCTCACGAGATAATGAATTCTTTGGTGTAGTTTGGGAAATTCCTGGCAAGAAGGAAGAAAAGGATAAATATGGATTTAAAATATTTGACAGTGAATTAAATGAAGTGTCTGACGGTGATTATAGATTGCCATACGAAGGGAAACTTTCAACAATAAATCAACATTATCTTTCTAACACAGGTGATTATTTTATCTCAGTTACTGAGTTTGAACCTGCCGAAGAAAAGAAAATTTTCAAAAATTATTTGAATTACAAAGCGATGCATATTTTGCATATTACACCAGATGATTTAGAGGATTTCACCATAGATCTTGAAGGAAAAAGAGTTGAAGCAATGACTATGAATTCAGATAATGATAGGGTTTTTACGTTAACGGGAATTTATGGCGATCAAGGTAAAGCGGGAGTTACAGGGCTGTTTTACATGCGTGCTAACTTTGACAAACAAGAAGTGATTGATGAAGGTTTTGAGAAATTTGGAAAAGATTTCATTACGCAAGACTGGTCTGACCGACAAAAAGAAAAAGCAGAGAAGAAAGAACAAAAAGGAAAAGGTGAACCACAATTGTACAATTATGTCATGCGGCAAACCGAAGTTTTAAAAGATGGAAGTGTTGTTGGTTCCTTAGAACAATACTATGTTGTAGTAAATACTTATCGTGATCCAAAAACAGGAGCAACAACAACTACCTACACTTATTATTACAACGATATTATAGCATTTAAAGTTGGTTTTGATGGTGGGTTTGACTGGCTAAAAAAAATAAATAAATACCAAGTGTCAACAAACGATGGTGGACCTTACAGTTCATATGCACGTTTTGTAGACGACGGAAAGTTGTGTTTTATCTTCAATGATCACTTAAAGAACTATGACGAGCAAGGAAAATTTCTGGATGCAGACAAAACGTACCCGGCAAATTTTGGAAAGAAAAAGAATGTTGTTGCTATAGTAGAAGTTGATTTAGAAGACGGAGCTATTTCTAGAAAAACGTTCTTCAATCGACAAGAAATTACAGCATTAGCAGTTCCTAAAATGTTTCACATCGATTACAAAACGAATGAAATGTTGCTTTACGCTGTTTATGGCAAAAAAGAACGATTTGGTATTTTGAAGTTTAACGAATAGGGAGTTCGCTTCCTTTAAAATAGCGAAACACGGTTGCAAATAGTAACCCAAATGCTATAAAAATAAGGAATTTACCAAGCAAATCACCGAACGTGGAATAAAACGTGATGTCATTGTTCAGGTTGATTTTTTGTTTCAAAGCAATTGGTTTCCACCACTTAGATTGTTCTATCACATCACCTTTTTGATTGATAAAACAACTTGTTCCTGTATTAGCAGAACGAGCAACTGACCTTCTGTTTTCAATTGCTCTTAAACGTGCAAAACTCATATGTTGTTTATAGCCAGGCGTATTTCCCCACCATCCATCATTGGTAATAATAAATATTACTTGAGCTCCTTTTTTACATTGTGTCCCAATGAATTCTCCATAAATAGATTCATAGCAAATCGAAGGGGCAAATGTAAATTTAGAAGTCTTTAATACTTTCGGTTCTTTTTCAATTCCTAATGTTCCCGAGGTTCCACCGTTATTGATAGAAAATTCTTCTAAAAAAGGAAGCCAACTCGAAAATGGAATTTTTTCAACGCCTAAAACAAGTTTTGATTTGTGTAAAAAGGTGGAAACATTCTCCTCATCCATCAATAAGGAACTATTGTAACTCTCATAAAAACCTGGGCCACCTTCAATTTTTCTTGAAGCATGTGAATGTTTGTTTTTGAAAAACTTTACTGTCGATGCACCAGTATAAAAAGCAATGTTCCCCCAGCTCTTTT
>JBIIWQ010000246.1:0-3782 GCA_044338805.1 Crocinitomicaceae bacterium | reverse complement strand
TTATATTAATTGGCGAAAATGTATTGAATTTCCATTATTCGGACGATTGTTATTACGAAGAATGGTTTGATGATGTTGAAGAAGGTTGGATTGCAATGGTTAATTTCCACGATCACGTTACCAAAGAGTTTGAAAAGGTAAATATTGACCATTATTTCGCAATGGGAGGTGAATTAGATGATATCGAATGGCGTACCTATCAACCCTATCAATTTTACAAGAAGGTAAATGACTTACTCACGAAAAGATTGGAGTAATAAAATTACAAGTTGCTAATTACTTGTAATTAGCAACTTGTAATTATCAATTATTTCTGAATCATAATTTTCGCAGACATTACTTTGTTATTGACAAAGAAGTTCGCAATATAAATTCCATTTTTCAAATCAGAAGGCAACGCAACACTTTGATTATTTTGACCAATTTGCGCTGTTCCAAGATCAGAATGAAAAACTGAACGACCTTTCAAATCAACAAGATTTAAAACCATTTCACCAACACTTAAAGTTGTGAAGTTGAATACAGCACTATTATTTTCAGGAGAATATCCAACTGTGAAATTTGATTGATTATCAGTTTGCTCTACTAAACCAAGAGTTGATGTTATCACATGTTGTGATAAATAAATTAGATCACTAGCATTAGTATTACTGCTGTTTGCTTTATTCGTTGCTACATAAAAAGTAACATTTCCTACATCTGTTGCTGGTGCTGTCCAAGACCAGGTCCATAAAGTGATTGTATTCGTATTACTTGTAGCTGTATGATTAGCATAACTTTTAGAACTTGCAGAATTAATTGAGGTATTTCCAGCAACTCCTGTAAACGTTCCCGCCATAGTTCCTCCAGCTGTCAATGCAGTTGCTTGAAATCCTTTTTTTGCTGGATTTGACGTCATATTCAACGCAACAGAATATGAAGTTCCTGGAACATAGGAAGATATTGGAGCAAATCCATTTAAAACAATTAAATTATTTTCAGTAGTTCCATCTTGTGCTGTTCCTGAATGGCAATAAGTACAATTTGTTTCACCAGGAGCTCCGGTTCTACCACCTGCTGCTCCATTAGAATTTATTTTGTGTCCATTTTTAGCAAAATACTTTTCAACTTTAAAATCGCCAGATTTTTGAAATGAAGCAGCTCCAAGAATTACTAAAGCTGAGAAAGATAAGATGTAATTTTTTTTCATAGTTAATTTAGATTTAGTTATTAAGTGTTCCTTGATTGATCCAGCACGTAAATTGTTGAATCAACGTATCATTTAAAGCTGGACCTCCTTTAGGCATCAAGGCTACAGAAGTGCCTTGCAAAGAATTTAGGACAGCTGATGCATTAGCTGAAATATTTGTATGATTAGTCAGTGTGTAACCTGTTCCGTTTCCAACATCATGGCAACTCAAACATTTGGATGAAATCATTGGAGCAATTTGTGTAGCGAAATAAACTGTATCAATACAATTCGGATCAACTGTAACTGATGGAACTTGGTCTTTTTTACAAGAAAAAATAAGCGACGTTGTAATCACGATTGCAAAAACATAAATTAAGTGTTGATATTTCATTATTTTCTGATAAAAAGAGGTTTAAAAGTAAACCATGATAATACTGGGAAGAAAGATATTGGCGCAAGAATGAAATAATAAAAGTCCTTGTAGAGCTCAGCATTTTCATTCTTGAAAGCTAATTGAGTATCTACTTTGAACATAAACAATAATGCTATTACAATTGAAGCGCCACTTAAAACAAAGCCAACGATAAATGATGTAATTTGTTCTTTTTTCAAAAGTTTAATCAGAGCAAAATAAATGAAACATGTTGACATTCCAATGAACATGTTAAAACTTAAAAGATATTGAAATGAAGCTTTTTCAGTAAAATCAACTTCTAGAGGTGAATATTTGAATACAAAAATATATAATACACTTATTAAGGTACCAAACATGCTTGCTATGAGTCCTGTGAAAAAAATATTTTTAAACATATTTTTATTTTTTAAGAACTGGTATTGCGTAACTGATATTCATAACATCTGGAACAGCATCACTTTTTTTCCCAATCTTGAAATCCATTCTGTTAACACCAAAACTTCCACTAAACGTATATCCCGTTCCAACTTTAGTTGCTTTCAAGGGTATGCTTTTTTCCTTTGTAATTCCTTTAATAGTCAATTTACCCGTTACTGAATAATCAGATCCTGACTTCACAACTTTAGTAGACGTAAATTTAATTTCTGGAAATTTTGCCGCATCAAACCATTCTGCCGTTTGAGCTTTTTTGTTCATCATTCCATTTCCTGTTGAAATCGAAGACACAACAAATTGTAAATCAAACTTAGAATTAGGCAAATCGGCTTCATCAAATTTAATTGCCCCTTTCATTGTTTTAAAAACACCACTTGGGTCTTTACTCTTAAAAGCAATTGAATAACCATCTGCAATTTTAAAATCTTGCAATGGAGAAACAAACATAGCAGAAGTTAACAAGATTGTTGCTGCTAAAAGGGGATAAATTATATTTTTCATGATTTTTTTATTTTAATATTAAATGTAAAGTTAACAAAATTAAGATATACTTACCATGGTATATAATTAATATTCCAATTACTCTTTTTCGAATTTTCTACCAATACAAAAACCTAGCCTAAATTGTCCTTTCAACCAATCTTCGTAGGTGTAAGTAATAAATTGAACATCGCCAAAACCTCTAGAATTAGTAAGGTTAATGGTGAAATTATGTCCAAAAGTGATCCATTCAAATGCAATTCCTAAACTATTGGTATTTGTACCACGATAATTTTCATCTGCAAAAGTTTGAAAATACTCTATGAGAATTGCCGTTTTTGAAGTAAGCCCAATTCGTAAAGCACCGCCTAAAGCAAAAAGTGTATTCACATCATTTGACGCAACATAATTTCTATGCACAAGCGTTGGCATTATGGCGATACTCAATCTTTCGCCAAATTTCCGTGCAAAATTCAACTGTGTAGAATAAGTAAATCGATGCTGCCATTCAGGAAAATGACTCACTTGAGAAACATCTGAAGAAGCTGTCATATAGGTGTAATTGATTGTAGCAGCGGCTGTAAGTGAAAACGGAGTACCATGTTTTTCTTGACGGAAAATACGGTACTTAGCAAAACCATCCATCAAAGACCGATAAGGTTCCCCAGTCCCTTTACTTCTGCCAATACCAATCATTAAATCATCAGTAATCCCATATTCCAATGCGATGCGCATATCTGTTAAATTATCAAAACCGAACATGGTTTGAACACCACCATTACTTCCTGCAAGATCTCCAAATCGGTGTTCTATTCTTAATTCATACACACCTTTTCTTAATGTTTCAACTGAATGCCCATTGATTACGCGAGTAGAGTAGAAAGTGTCATCGACGCGATTTGTGTCTTCGACTTCTTCGTAGTACGTTTCTTCTTCAACAATGGTTGAATCTTCTTCTGTGACTTGGGCATTCATTCCAAATGAGATGCAAGAAAATGCCACGAAAATTGTAAAGGTTTTTTTCATACAATAAATGTAATTACAAATATTTGAATCCACTTTTTTAAGGACTAATTAATTGTTATTTATTTTCAATCCATATAAGCACTAAAAAACCTACTTTCTTTCAATGAATTATTTATATATTGTTCCTTGTTATGGTGAACGATTGAAATTCAAAATGGTTAGTTTCAATCAAAAAAAATATTAAAATACGTTAATGACAAAACAAGAATTACGGTTCCTTTCCAAACAAAAAAGGATTGATATTTCCCCTGCTGA
>JBIIWQ010000245.1:0-3796 GCA_044338805.1 Crocinitomicaceae bacterium | reverse complement strand
TGGAGATTGTAAAGGTCGAATAGAAGATGGCCTGAATTATACAAAAGGAGTAAAATTTGCTGAACTAGATCTTGAAACAAAGAAAGTAACAGTTAAATATTATCCTAAGAAGATTAGTTTACAGCAAGTGAAAGAAAAAATTAATTCAATTGGATATGATGCGGATGAGTTAAAAGCAAAAAGTGAAATAGTTAAAAAACTGCCACTTTGCTGCCAACCCGGAGGAATGAAGAAACAGTAATTGAATGTGATGAATTTGTGTGATTTCTTGTGCTTAATTGATTTTTCATTTTCTGTTCCAATCTTTTTTTACTAATTTTGCACCTCTATAATTTAAAGAAAATAAAATGTCATATTTATTTACATCAGAGTCAGTTTCAGAAGGTCATCCTGACAAAGTTTCTGACCAAATTTCAGATGCTTTAATTGACAACTTCATGGCCTTTGATCCAGAATCAAAAGTGGCTTGTGAGACGTTGGTTACTACAGGATTGGTTGTTTTGGCTGGAGAAATCAAAACTACCACTTATTTGGATGTTCAATCGATTGCTCGTGAGACGATTAAAAAAATTGGTTATACGAAGTCTGAATATATGTTTGATGCAAATTCTTGTGGAATCATTTCGGCTTTGCATGATCAATCTGAAGATATCAATCAAGGTGTTGACCGTGCAGTTGCGAACAATGATTTTGAATCAAAAGCAAATGCTCAAGGTGCAGGTGACCAAGGAATGATGTTTGGTTATGCAACTATTGAAACAGATAACTACATGCCATTGGCATTGGATTTAGCACATAAAATCTTGGAAGAGCTTTCTTACGTTCGTAATAATGAATTAGAATTGATTCCTTATTTACGTCCTGATGCTAAGTCACAAGTAACAATCGAATATTCTGATGATAATGTTCCTCAACGCATCGACACAATTGTTGTTTCTACACAACACGATGATTTTGCGCCTGAAGCAGAAATGTTAGCAAAAATTAAAGCGGATATCATCTCTATCGTTATCCCTCGAGTAAAAGCGAAATTGAAACCAGAATTACAAGGATTATTTAACGACCAAATTACATATCACATTAATCCAACGGGGAAATTCGTTATCGGTGGACCTCACGGAGATACAGGATTAACTGGTCGTAAGATTATTGTTGATACGTATGGTGGAAAAGGAGCTCACGGTGGTGGTGCATTCTCTGGAAAAGATCCATCAAAAGTTGACCGTTCTGCTGCTTATGCAACGCGTCATATTGCGAAAAACTTGGTTGCTGCTGGATTATGTGATGAAGTTTTAGTTCAAGTTTCTTATGCAATTGGTGTTGCTAAACCATGTGGTTTGTTCATCAATACTTATGGAACTGGGAAAGTGGACATGACAGATGGAGATTTAGCTAAGAAAGTGGAAGCTATTTTCGATATGCGTCCATATGCTATTGAACAACGTTTGAAATTGCGTAACCCTATTTATTCTGAAACGGCTGCTTATGGTCACATGGGACGTAAAAACGAAGTTGTTACAAAAACATTTAAATCTCCTGACGGAAAAGTGAAAACAATGGACGTTGAGTTATTTACGTGGGAAAAATTAGATTTCGTAGATAAAGTTAAAGCTGTTTTTGGCCTTTAATTTTCAGTATAAATAGTTATTAAAAAATCCTGCTTTTTTGAAGCAGGATTTTTTTGTGGCAGTAAATCGAACACTAAAAACCGAAGATTACCGTTTATCATTCTTTTGAAGATATGAATTTAGACTTTACTAAATTTAATTCTAAAATATATTCTATGAAAAAAACAACTCTTTTAACTGCATTCATTGGATTTGCAATTTGTTCATTTGCTCAATCAGCTGATGAAATCGTTTCAAAATATTTTGAAAACATTGGTGGCTTAGATAAAATCAACGCCGTTGTTAGTGTTCAAATGAAAGCAAAAGTAGATTATGGAGGAATGAGCATTCCAATTGACATGGTTAATTTGAAAGATGGAAAGATGATGATGAAGATCAATTTTCAAGGGAAAGAGATTACTCAAATGGCTTATGACGGAGAAACATCTTGGAGTACAAATTTCATGACTATGAAAGCTGAAAAAGATGATTCAGAAAATACAGAAAATGTAAAAAGAGCGGCTTCAGATTTTATTTCACCTTTCGTTAATTACAAAGACAAAGGTTATTCAGTTGAATTATTGCCAAATGAGACAATCGAAGGTGTTGAATGTTTCAAAATAAAATTGACCAAGAAGACCATCCTTTCCGAGGAGAAAGAAATTCCAAATATCGAATACTATTATTTCGATAAAGAAAATTATGTTCCAATCGTAGTTGAACAAGAAATCCCATCTGGTGAAATGAAGGGTCAAATTTCACAAACATTATATTCCGATTATCAAGAGGTGGATGGATTAATGTTTGCATTTTCGATGACACAAAAGTTAAAGGATGGTGAGGGACAAACTATTGTTTTTGAAAAAATAGCGTTAAATAATAAATTTGAAAATTCAATTTTTAAATTCCCAGGAGAATAAATTTTCTCATTAGCTATATTTTAATTTATGAAAAAAAATCTTTGTGCTTTCGTATTACTCTTTGTTGTATCAATTAGTTCTGCTCAAGAAATTATAAAAATTGAAGGGAAAGAACTCTTTGGCGATCTTAAAGCCCGTCAAATTGGCCCTGCTTTAATGAGTGGACGCGTCGCAGACATTGAAGGACATCCGTCTAATTCTCGAACAATTTATATTGGTACAGCCGGTGGAGGTGTATGGAGATCTCAAGATGGTGGAGTAATTTTCAATTCAATTTTTGATGACTATTGCCAATCCATAGGTGCAGTTGCTGTTGATCCTAACGATCCAGATAACTCATTGTGGGTTGGTACAGGAGAAGTTTGGACACGAAATAGCGTTTCAATTGGGGACGGAATCTACAAAACGAATGACGGTGGAAAGAACTGGCAAAAAATGGGTCTCGAAAAGACCGAAAGAATCAGTGCAATTGAAATCCATCCGAAAGACAAAAACACCGTTTATGTTGGTGCGATGGGTGCCTTGTGGGGAGACAATGAAGACAGAGGTGTTTTTAAAACGATTGATGGAGGAAAGACATGGACGAAAGTTTTGTATTTGAATGCTTTTACTGGTTGTTCAGATCTTGTAATGGATCCAACTAATCCAGAAATACTTTATGCATCATTTTGGGAATATAGAAGAACAGCATGGTCTTTTAATTCTGGTGGATTGAATAGTTCCTTACACAAAAGTACCGATGGAGGAAAAACATGGGTGAAAATCCACACTGGTTTTCCAAAAGGAGTTTTAGGTAGAATTGCTGTTACAGTTGCTCCTTCAAATTCTTCTATTCTTTATGCTGTTGTTGAAGCAGAAAAAGATACTGAAAAAGGATTGTACCGTTCAGATGATGCTGGAGTTACTTGGAAACATTTAAATGGTGATTTTGGGTTAACCGTTCGTCCATTTTATTTTTCACGAATTGTTGTGGATCCAAAAGATCCTAATACTGTTGTGAAGGCAGGTTTGTCAGGTTCAATTAGTCATGATGGAGGAAAGACTTTTAAAGGACTTGGTATGATGCATTCTGACATTCATGATATATGGTTTGATGTGAAGGATTCAGATAAAATGTTTGTTGCTACTGATGGCGGATTGTATCGATCTTTGAATGGTGGAACAACAATGGAAATCATCGAAAATTTGCCGATTTGTATGTTCTATCATGTTAGTGTTGACAATCAAACACCGTATAATATTTACGGAGGATTACAAGATAATGGCTCA
>JBIIWQ010000287.1:0-3200 GCA_044338805.1 Crocinitomicaceae bacterium | reverse complement strand
AGCAATATGGAACGACAAATGAGCACAGAGAATTGCTTGTAGCCTATATTTCTACAGAAGAAAACCTGAAAAATTTAGAACAAATAAAAGCAGATCATGGCAATTTGAACAAGGATGAAAAAATCACACTTGTTTGGCTGAGCTACAACGTTCATGGAAATGAAAGTTCAGGTACTGAAGCAGCAATGTTGACAGCCTATGAACTAATTACCCAAAAGCAAGAATGGTTGAAAAATACAGTTATTATACTTGATCCGTGTATCAATCCGGATGGAAGAGATCGCTATGTCAACTGGTTCAATCAATACCAAAACAAAGAAATAAACGTGGACCAAATGAGCGCAGAACATAGCGAACCATGGCCAGGTGGACGTCCAAACCATTATCTATTTGACTTAAATAGAGATTGGGCTTGGCTGACACAAAAAGAATCTCAAGAACGAATCGCATTGTATAATCAATGGTTACCTCACGTTCATGCTGACTTTCACGAACAGAGTATCAATGAACCTTATTATTTTGCTCCGGCTGCTGAACCGTTTCATGAAGTAATTACTAAATGGCAACGTGAATTTCAAAATGGCGTTGGAAAAAATAACGCGAAGTATTTTGATCAAAATGGATGGTTTTACTTTACAAAAGAATTTTTTGATTTGCTTTACCCAAGTTACGGCGATACCTATCCAACTTTTTCTGGGGCGATCGGAATGACTTACGAACAAGGAGGAAGTTCAAGTGCAGGGTTAGGCGTTATCAATCGTGATGGAGACACCTTAACATTAGTCGATCGGATTCAACACCACCACATTGCTGGATTGTCTGCAGTCGAATATGCCCATCTGCAATCTCAAAAACTGATTACAGAATTCCAAAATTTCGCCAATTCTAAAAATTATAAATACAAAAGTTATGTTGTTGGTGGAAATCCAGATAGAATTCAAGATTTAAGAAAATTATTGGACGGACATAAAATCACTTATTCATTTGGAGGCGGAGCAAGTGTGAAAGGATATAATTATGCCTCAAGAAGTGTAGGAAGTATGAAGGCTACTGAAAATCATTTGATTATTAGTACCAACCAAATTAAAGGAACATTGGTGAATGTTTTGTTTGAGCCTAAAACAAAGTTAGTCGATTCGTTAACGTATGACATAACAGCTTGGTCATTGCCTTATGCTTATGGATTAGACGCAATTGCTTCAGAAACCATGATTTCTGGTTTTGCTGAAAAAGTTGTGCTAATTAAAAATGAAATAGTTGCAGGTGCTTATGCCTATTTATCTGATTGGAACAGCATGAAAGATGCCCAATTCATGACAGGATTACTTCAAAAAGGCATTCGCGTGCGTTATGCCGAAAACCCGTTCGTATTAAACGGCAAAAACTACGACAGAGGAACATTAATTATCGCAAAAGGAGACAATGAATCTGCAACTTTTGCCAAAGACGTGACCGACTTAGCAAATGCTATGAAAGTTCAATTGACACCAACTCCAACTGGAATGGTGGATTCAGGAAATGACTTTGGTTCGTCGAGTGTGAAATTGATTCCAAATCAAAAAATAGTGATGTTGAGTGGTTCTGAAACCTCGTCTTTGAATGTTGGTGAAGTTTGGCATTTCTTTGAAGAGCAATTGCATTTTCCATTGACAGTAGTAGATATCAATGATTTCAGTTTTAAAGCCTTGGATAAATTCAACGTATTAATTGTTCCAGAAGGTTGGTACGGATCTCTCTCTTCTCCAGAAGCTCATAGTGAATTGAAAACTTGGATCTCAAATGGCGGAAAGGTAATTGCAATTGGAGAAGCAGTTCATCATTTCACAACTGAAAATGGTTATTCGTTAAAATCTAAATCACCTGAACAAGAAGGTGAAGAAAATGAGGAAATTGAAGACACAATTGAAGGTCCAGAAAGACATGAGCATGCCCACATTAAATACAATGATCAAGAGCGCGAAGCGATTAAAAACACGATTACTGGCGCCATCATGAAATGCAAAGTGGAACAAACAAATCCTCTAGCATTTGGATATGGTGACACCTATTATTCTCTCAAATTGACTCCAAATGCTTTTGAATGGTTAGAAAATGGTAATAATGTAGTCTATTTAGATGAAAAGCCAGAGGTAATTGCGGGATTTGCGGGAAGTGAAGCAATGAAGAATTTACCTAAATCTTTGATCTTTGGTCAAGAGAATATAGGAAATGGTAGTTTAATCTACATGATTGATAATCCATTGTTCAGAGGTTTTTGGGAAAATGGTAAATTGTTTTTCGTGAATGCATTGTTTTTAACCAATAACTAGAACCATGAGAACAATTTCATCTGCCCTAATAGGAATTATCACCTGCTTTGTTATAATCTATGCTATTGAAATGATAGGGATGAATTTATTTCCTGTTAAAGTTAAAATCAACCCTAAAAATTACAATGAATTAAAAGCATTGATTGATAACATTCCATTACCTGATTTAATAACAATTATTGTTGGACATGGAATTTCATTATTTGCAGGCGTCTTTGTATCTACTTGTTTTCTTAGTGATGTTGATGGCTACAATCTCAAATTTAGCAATGATTCCACATCAACTTTGGTTCATGATTGCTGATATTGGAAGTGTGTGTTTGGCAGGATTGATTTCTTGGAGGACTTTTAAATGGACGCTTTAATTAGTTATAACACTGTAATCGCATTCGTGTAATTTCAGCTTCTGTCGAAGTGTCACCGTTCCAAACATAATAAGTCAGTTGCTGATTCCTTAAATCTGGCAATTCAATTTTAAATTCCATTTGAGTTGCTGAACCTGAGATAAAATCACCTAAATACACGTCCTTATACAACGTTCCATCTTGATTACTTAACACCAAACGAAGATCCGGTTTGCTCGTATTTGTAGCTATTTCTATCGATAGAACAGCAATTTTAACTGATTTCAATTGACCCGATTTTATCGACTGAGAAAAAGGATGACTTTTATCTATTTTCTGTACTAAATTCAATGCTTTTTGATCTATCAATTTCCAATTTGCAGATACAACAACACTTGGAGCATCTCTTTTCAATTGTAAAAAATGACTCCAATACTGCTCTTTTGTTGTCGTTCCACCACTTAAAATGCTATTTGTAATTTGATAACTCTGAATCATAGATAACTAGATTCAATTGCTAATGCAAGTTTTTAATAAAAAAGGATTA
>JBIIWQ010000244.1:0-3815 GCA_044338805.1 Crocinitomicaceae bacterium | reverse complement strand
TGATTTGTTGAGTAATATGAACAACGAAGACAAAACTGTTCCATTAGCAATTGAAAAAGAACTCCCTGCAATTCAAGCATTTATTGACGCTTGTTATTTGCGTATGAAAACTGGTGGACGTCTTTTTTACATTGGGGCTGGCACAAGTGGTCGACTAGGCGTTGTTGATGCGAGTGAATGTCCTCCAACTTTTGGCGTTGAACAAGGAATCGTTGTTGGAATCATAGCTGGTGGAGACAAAGCAATCCGAAAAGCAGTAGAATTTGCTGAAGATGATACCAAACAAGGCTGGAAAGATTTGCAAGAATATTCAATCAATTCAAATGACACATTAGTTGGAATTGCTGCTTCAGGTTCTACTCCATATGTTCTTGGAGCAATTGAAGAAGCGAAAAAAATTGGTGTGTTAACAGCAGGAATCTCTTGCAATCCTGGAAGTCCACTTTCTCTGCAAGTCGAATTTCCTATTACTCCTGAAGTTGGTCCTGAATTCGTTACAGGCAGTACACGAATGAAGTCTGGAACGGCGCAAAAACTCGTTTTAAACATGATTTCAACTTCCTTGATGATCAAATTAGGTCGCGTGAAAGGAAATAAGATGGTTGACATGCAGTTAAGCAACAACAAACTCGTTGACCGTGGAATAAAAATGATTATGGAAGAAATTTCTGTTACTTTTCAAGAAGCAGAGCATTTACTTTCAAAACATGGTTCAGTTAGAAAGGCAACAGAAGCGTTTAAAGAATTGTAATCACTAATTACAAATATCAAGTCAATCAAACCATTAATTTGTAGTATATTGACATGGAGTTAATTTCAAAATTTATAAGCTTTATGACAAATCTATATTTAACACTTAGTATCATTTTATTATTGGTCTTTAATTCTTTAGGACAGATTGAAAATTCTAACAATGAAAATTCAACGGCAATTCAAAAATATCCAATGGATACTCTTGAGAAATACAATGATTTCTTATTAATTCTAGACTCGTCATTCACAATAAATAAAGAACGAAGCTATGCAATGGATGAGCCTGATTGTTACTTACAATTATTTCAAAATTATGCTGTTCTTTCATATAAATTTAAAGGGAAATTTGTTTATGCATCAGGCCAAATATATAGAACTCATAAAGAAACAATGAATGGCAATGAATATGATGTTTTCGCATTCTTAGGTGATAACACCTTTTCTTCTGACAATTTTGGGAAACGTATATATTTTGGAATTCGTAAAATAGATAATGATTCCGGTAAATACGAATTTGTAAGTTGTGTTATGACATGGGCAATTGACAGATATTTTATTTCACACATTGCTTCTCCTAAGGAAATATCAGACTTAAAAAGTAGATCTAAAGCACAATCTAGCAATCCATATTAGAAATAACATAGTTTTTGATCTTTCAATTGTTACTTTTCTAAAAGTTCTGCATTACTTTCAATAGTTAATAACGCTATCCAATCATTAACCACTTTTCATGAATATCATAGAAACAAACAACCTCACTCACCGTTTTTCTGAAAAGGAAATTGTGCTCAATGACATTGCCATTCAGGTTCCAGAAGGATCTATTTATGGGTTTTTAGGTCCAAATGGAGCTGGTAAAACAACGACCTTAAAATTGATTCTTGGATTACTAAAGAAACAACAAGGAACAATTTCAGTTTTTGGAAAACCATTTAACCAAAATAGAATTGAAATCCTTAAGAATATTGGTTCTCTAATTGAAGCGCCTTCATTGTATGCACATTTAACGGCAAGAGAGAATTTATTGATTTGGCAAAAGGTCTATCAATGTCCGAAAGAAAGAATCAACGAAGTTCTGCAAATTGTTGGTTTAGAAAATACTGGCAAGAAAAAAGCGGGTAAATTCTCATTAGGAATGAAGCAGCGGTTAAGTATTGCAGTTGCATTGCTGCACAAACCGTCTCTTTTAATTTTAGATGAACCAACCAACGGACTTGATCCAAGTGGAATCATTGAAATGAGGCAATTGTTGATTAAAATCAACCAAGAAGAAAAAGTGACAATTGTGATTTCAAGTCACCTTTTAATGGAAATAGAAAAATTGGTGACGCATATTGGAATCATCAACAAAGGATCCATATTATTCCAAGGAACATTGGAAGAATTGCATTTAAAACAATCCTCTTATGTTGTATTTGACACCAACAATTTAGAAGGAACAACCGAATTGATGAACAAACATAATTTGTCACCTATCACGTTAAATGGTCAAGTTTCATTGGCAACAACCGATAAAGCTGTAATTTCAAAAATCAATGCAGAATTGGTCAATCATAACATTGAAGTGTACGAAATTTCAATTGCCAAAAATGACTTAGAATCTATTTTTATTGACCTTACAAAAAACTAAACGATGAATTTCATACACAGCTTACAGAGTGAATGGCTAAAGACCAAAAGAAGCGCAGCATCTTGGCTTTGCATCATTGGCGGTTTCTTTATTCCGTTCATCTATTTGATTGCTTTTTTAAAAAATAATACGAGCATCAATAAATATCCAAATCATATTTGGGAAACGCATTTCAATGAATTATGGCACAATATGGCCATCTTTCTTTTGCCTATGGGCGTAATTCTGGCAAGTAGTTTAATCACACAGATGGAATTTAAAAACAACACCTGGAAACAGTTGCATGCTAGTCCTCAGTCCTACCCGACTATCTTTTTATCCAAATATTCGGTGATCTTTTTAATGACGGTAAAGTTCTTTTTGTTTTTCAATATTGGATTGATTTTATCAGGATTAATTCCTTGTTTGATTGTAGATGGCGCACTACCGAAAGAAATGATTCCAATCATGGCCTTCATCAAAGGAAATGTGAAGCTGTTTATTGCGTGCATGCCGATTTTAGCGATTCAATATTTGATCAGTTTGATGTTCAAAAACTTTTTGGTTCCAGTTGGAATTGGGCTTGTAGGATTAATTGGCTCCATGATTGGCCTGTCTTGGAATTATATT
This sequence comes from Crocinitomicaceae bacterium, assembly GCA_044338805.1. Lineage (GTDB taxonomy): Bacteria > Bacteroidota > Bacteroidia > Flavobacteriales_D > Crocinitomicaceae > M0103. The sequence goes on along the minus strand of JBIIWQ010000244.1, from coordinate 823 downwards.
TTCTTGAGTCCTTATAGCTATTGCGCTATGCAGGTTGTTCCAATTAAAAGAGATTTCAATTTACATGTTTATGGGCTTGTTTGTTTTGCGATAATTTCAATTATCAGTTATATTCTTTACATTCGGAAAAAGGAAAAAGGGTGATTTAATTATTAAATCAAAAAATCATGTCAACGTTTTTAATTTACAAACGTTCAAGTATTAGCATTTAATGCTTAACTTTCCTATATGAAATATTTACTGTTTATTGGTTTTGTAATTGGCTCTTGCGCTTTGTTTTTTTCTTGTAAAAAGGATAAAGCTCCACCGGTTACTATTCCAAAAACAATCGACACACTTTATCCTTTAAGCTATTTACCCGTTTACCCTGGTTCTTATTGGAAATACGTCGATTCAAATGGTGATTCTACGATTGATATAACAAATCCAACATATGAGTTAGACTATTATATAACAGGTTGGGAGGCTTCAGACACCTTTTACGTACCTAAATATAATGGAATAAATATCTGGGGGTATAAAGAACATTTAGATCTTGGACCTTCTTACGCCATACCTATGAGAATTGTATTAGATGAAACTTTAACAATAGGTGCAGATTGGATGTATGTTGGTTGGGGAGGCTCATATAGATATAGAAAAATTACAGCAATAGATACTTCAATAACTATTTTTGGCAATACTTATTATCCTACCATTATTGTTGAAGAATATAGCCCTCAAGGCTTACCCTCCTGGATTTCCAGAAGGTATTACACTAAAAATATTGGATTAATAAAAGAAGAGACAGAATTACCCGCCAACGTAAAATTGATTTATGATT
>JBIIWQ010000026.1:0-13002 GCA_044338805.1 Crocinitomicaceae bacterium | reverse complement strand
ATAAATTATAAATCCTCGCTTACATCTGATGCTGGTGATTGGTTTGAAATTCATTCAACATCTGATACCCCGATTGATATAAGTGGATGGTCAATAAGCGATGGTGGCATTACTGGAGGATACATTATTCCTTCTGGTACAGTTATTTTACCGCATGGTTACTTAGTTTTAGCAAAAGATTTGACACTATTTAGTGCAATTCATCCTTTAGTAACAAACTTTTCTGGACCTACAGGTCTTGCATTAGGTGCTCAAGATGGAATTATTTTGTATGATGAAACTGGAATAGCGCAATTTTCTGCTAATTATCTAAATTCTGCACCTTGGACAACTGAACCTGATGGAAATGGGAAAACGCTAGAATTATTGAGTTCAACAGGATTTATGAATGAATCAACTAACTGGATAGCGGGCTGTCCTGATGGTTCACCTGGAAAAGCATATGATTCAAACTGTGGCTTATCTATTCCAGAATTATCATCATCTAATTTATCCCTATATCCAAACCCAACAAAGGATATAGTTTATATCAGTGTGAGTGAAGAGTCGATTATAAATGTTTATAGCAGTATTGGCGAACTCTTACAAACTAAAAATTATTCAGCAGGAAATCAGGAAATAGATTTATCAAATTACACTTCTGGATCTTACTATATTGAAATGAACAATAAGCGATCTATGGTTGTGAAATTATAAAATCATCTAAATAAAGAATACAATAAGAGCCTCAGTAAATTCTGGGGCTTTTACTTTTTACCAAATTTCTTTTTTTACCAAATAACAATCCAATGTTAACTGTATATTAAGGAATTTCTCTATCTTAGCATAATTAACTATTGCTATGAGAAATATCTACTCGCTTCTATTCACGTCATTGACGATTTTTTCTACAAACGCACAATATTGCACTGCGGTTGGACCAACAAGCACAATTGATTCCAACGTTGGTTCTGTTCAGTTGACTGGAGTTTTAGGTTCTATCAATTATGTTGGTTGTCCAGGTGTTATAGGCTTACAAGATTTAACAGCATTGGGCACGACCTTAAATGCTGGTGGTTCATATGTTGCCAATATTCAATTTAGTACATGTGGTGGTAATTTTTCAGGTGCTGGTGAAGCATGGATTGATTATGACCAAAATGGACTATTTGATCCGTCAGAATCAATTGGCACATGGTCTGGAATCCCACCTACTCCATTATCTGTTTTCAATTTCAATGTTCCAGCTGGGGCTCAAAATGGAATAACTAGAATGCGCGTTACGCAGCAAGAACAAGGAATATTACCATTAAATCCTTGCGCAACATTTTCTTGGGGTTCTGTAATGGATTTTAGTATTACAATTGGGAACGGCATTGATTGCAGTGGATATGTTGGTGATGACACAATTGACCCAATTATTGTTGCAACCTTGCCATATACAAATACAGGTGACAATTCATTTTGTTATTCCAATCAGAATTTGGTTTATAATTCTCCTGATGTATATTATCAGATTACACCATCACCAATGATGCAGTCAATAACTGTTTCTTTGTGCGGGTCTTCCTTTGATACTTTTTTAAGTGTGGTGGATCCTTTTGGAAACATTATTGCTTTTAATGATGATGCAGCAGGATGCGGAACTTCTTCTTCATTAACGTTTGAAACAGCTGGAATAGGACTTGCTTATGTTATTGTCGAAGGATGGGGAAATGCAAGTGGAGCTTACAACATTTCTATCAATGCTGACTTTTTAGGAAATGATGAATTAGTAGAACAAGATGTTATTTTATTCCCTAATCCAGCAACAACTAATTTTTCAATTAAAGGAATTCAAGGAAAGCTTGAAATAATTGATTTATCAGGTAAAATTGTTGAAACCATTGAAAAATATAATGGTGAAAGTATTTCAATCTTGTATTTGAAAAACGGCTTTTACACTGTTCAATTTGAGAAAAACAACCAATTGCATTCTAAGAAATTAATGATTCATTAATGAGAAATTTACTTATTATATTTTTTGCCTTATTCCAATTTTATTCAATGGCCCAACCATGGTTTGAAAAATCGAATTTTGGTGGTGAAGCAAGACATAGAGCCACATCTTTCTCTATTGGGAATCATGGTTATATAGGTTTGGGGCATATTAACTCCGTAATTGGGGTTGAATACGAGGATTTTTGGAAATATGATCCTGCCGCAGATACTTGGACACAAATTGCAAATTATCCTGAAGGAGAATGTTTTCATGCTGCATCATTTACAATTGGCAACATAGGTTATGTAGGAACAGGTCGCCTATCAAATGGAAGTTATTCTAAAAACTTTTATTCTTATGATCCATCTTTAAATACATGGACTCAAATTGCTGATATACCAGGTGTTGAAAGAAGAGGCGCTGTAGCATTTTCAATTGACGGAAAAGGTTATGTTGGAACTGGACAAACATTTAGTGGTTACTCAAATGATTTTTACGAATATAATCCTCTTACAGATCAATGGATTGTTAGAGCGAGCTTACCTGGCACACCTAGAACTTCTTCCGTTGCTTTTTCAATAGGAAATTTTGGATATTTAGGCACGGGCGATACGAATAGTGGATCCGCAAATGACTTTTATCAATTCAACCCAGTTACTAATCAATGGGTCGTTAAAGCGTCTGTTGGAATTTTTACACGTCAAGAAGCTACAGGATTTGCAGTTAATGGCCTAGGTTATATTGGATCAGGTGATGATTATTCAAGCGGTAACAATTATCCAGACATGTGGGAATACGATCCGATTTTAAATAGTTGGGTACAAATAGAAGATTTTGCAGGTACTCCAAGGCGCTATTTAACTTCATTTGTTATAGGATCAAGAGCATATACAGGAACAGGAACGAGTGGTACCAATTTTAAAGATTTTTGGATGTTTGATCAAATACTTTCCGTTTTGACACGAAAAATGGAACATCTCACGATTAACACCTACCCTAATCCAGCTTTTAAAAACATTTCTATTGTTTTAAAAGAATTACCAGAATTCATTCATATTGAAAACGTTACTTGTTCATTATTTTCAACAACTGGAAAACTTATTAAATCAACAAATTTTGAATCTTCAACGTGCAACATCGACGTTACAACCCTTCAAAATGGACAATATATCTATCAATTGAATTACGAAGGAAATGGTTTTAAAAACGGTAAAATTATTATCGCCAACTAAATGAAGAATCAACTCATTATAGTATTAATTCTATTGCTTGATATTCCTAATATTCAGGCAAATCCATGGATTCAAAAAGCTGATTTTGGTGCCGTTGGAAGACATAGAGCAACTGGGATTTCAATTGCCAACAAAGGTTACATGGGATTAGGACATGTCAATGGAACGGGAATAGATATTGATTATAAAGATTGGTGGCAATATGATCCTGCTTCTGACTCTTGGACACAAAAAGCCAATTTCCCTGTACTAAATCATGGAGCAGTAGCATTTTCAACTAGTACTAGAGGATATGTAGGAGGTGGATCAGCATTGAATGGCGAGTTTTATGAATATAATCCGATAACAAATATTTGGTCACAAATTGCAAGTTGCCCTTTATCAGTAGGTGATGTACAAGTTTTTTCGGTCGCAAATAAGGGGTATGTTTATCTTGGAAATCAACTTGCAGAATATTCACCAATAACAAATACATGGGCTATGAAAGCAAATTCCCCATCCTTTTTTGGTACTTGGAGCACCTCCTTTTCAACTGATAGTAGCGGGTTTGTAAAATCTGGGGCTACTTTTTACGAATATAAACCAGTTTTAGACCAATGGATAGTAAGAACTTCTTTTCCAGGATTAACAAGCAACGGTGGTGCAGGATTTACGATGAATAACAAAGGCTACATGACTTGTGGATATGTCGGATCGCTGGCATTAGTAACAAACGAAGTATGGGAATTCAATCCTGGAAATAATCAATGGAGTTTGATTTGTCTTTTTCCTGGCACTAGTAGAAGATTCCCTGTTGCTTTTTCAATCAATAACAAGGGTTATTTTGGAACCGGCACCAACGGGATTAATATGAATGATTTCTGGGCATTTGATTTTGACCCGCTTGGAATTGAAGAAAACGAATTATCTAAAATAAACGTGAACGTTTTTCCAAATCCAAGTTCTAATCAAATAAATTTTGACTTCTCTAAAATAGATCAAGAAATTGTGTCGAATTGTAAACTTCAATTATTTTCTTCAGATGGTAGAAAATTAGCAGAAGAATCTATTCAGAATCCACTTCATACTATTTATAGAAACGATTTGACAAATGGTATTTATTTCTATTCAATTCTGTATAAAAATGAATCTGTTCATTTCGGGAAAATAACTTTTAATTAAAAAAATATGATGAAAACAATTTGTCTTCTTATAGTTACTTTGCCTTTTTGTTTATTTGGCCAAGCTCCAAATTCATGGTTAAAGAAAAATGACTTTGGTGGACTTAAAAGAGAGAGAGCTGTAGCCTTTTCTATTGATGATTTTGGATACGTTGGAACTGGTGTCGATACGGTTGAAATTGTACACAATGACTTTTGGAAATACGACCCAATTTTAGATGTTTGGACTCAAATAGCCAATCTACCGGGCTCTGCAAGAAGAGATGCTGTTGCTTTTGCAATTGGTGGAAAAGGATATGTTGGGACTGGAATCGACAATGACGAATCTGCTTTAGGATTGAAATTAAATGACTTTTGGGAATATAACCCAAACACGAATAGTTGGTTGCAAGTTGCTAACTATCCAGGTGGTGGTGGCACAGGAATGTACTTTGCAACGGCATTTACGGTTGATTCAAAAGGGTATGTTTGCGGTGGCAAAAGTGGTCCTAGTTTTTATTCAAGTGAAATGTGGGAATACAAACCAAGCATTAACCAATGGACACAACGAACAAGCTTCCCTGGAGGCGTGCGTTATCAATTAGCCTCTTTTTCAATTGGTTATTATGGTTATGTTGGACTAGGAGCAAGTGAAGATGTATACAAAAAAGATTTCTGGAAATACAATGCTGGAACCAATCAGTGGACACAAATAACAGATTTACCTGCAAGTGAAAGAGGTGCTTGTTGCACTTTTACTATTGGTGAACGTGGTTTTGTTTGCATGGGATCAGATGGAGGTATTTTAGATGATTTATGGGAATTTAATCCTAACACAAATGATTGGACATCAAAAGCACCATATGGTGGGAGTGAAAGAAAAAATGCTATTGCTTTTGTTGTAAACGGCAAAGCATATGTCGGAACAGGAAAAGGATACTCTGGTAAAAAAGATGGAATGGAAGAATATACTCCTGGACTTATACTTGGATTAGAAGATATGACACATGTGGATTTTTCTGTATTTCCGAATCCATCACTAAATACATTTCAGATAGTTTCTGATCATGAAACAATTTGCTCATATGCACTCTATTCAACAGATGGTAAACTTTTGAAGCATATTGCGAGAAATTTCGATTCACAAGTAAATGTTGTTCATTCTGAAATGAATGCTGGCGTATATATGCTTGTAGCGTTGGACAAATCGAAATCAGTCTTAAAAACACAACAAATTATCTTATTGTAATGAGCAAGAATACTTTAAATATATTAATCGGTTTGGCTCTTTCTTTCACTTCATTATCTCAAGATATTTGGGTGCAAAGAGATTCTGTGAATGGCCCAGTAAAAGGTTCATGTGCTAGTTTTGTTCTACAAAATGACGGTTATGTAATTGGTGGATTAGATGATTTTGGATTTAACCGAAAAATGTACTCTTATAGCCCTGTTCAAAATAACTGGGATAATGAAGAATCAATTGGAGGCCTTTCTGGCAGCGGATTAAGTAGAGGCTCTGCAAGTAGTTTTGCGATTGGAAATAAAGGATATGTATGTCTGGGACAAGGAGATACGAATCCTTATTTCAAAGATTTATGGGAATATGATTTAGCAACTGGTGCATGGACTCAAAAAGCAGATTTTATCGGCTCAGCTCGACGTCAAGCACTATCATTTACAATTAACAATATTGCATATGTTGGAACTGGTCAAGACCTTACAGGACTTAAGAAAGATTTTTATAAATACGAACAAGCTACCAATACATGGACACAACTCAATGATTTTGCTGGAACTGCAAGAAGACAGGCAGTTGGTTTTCAAATGGGAGACAATGCTTTTGTTGGAACTGGAGATGACGGAGTTTTAAAATCTGATTTTTGGATGTATACCCCATCAACGGATACGTGGATGCAAAAGGCTAATTTTCCGGGAACAGCTAGAGCTGGAGCAACAGGTTGGGGTATTTTTCCAACAGGATTTATTGCTACTGGAGAAGATGTAAATTATGATTATAAAAAAGATGTTTGGGAATATAATTATTTTGGGAATTCTTGGATTCAACGTACTGATTTTATCGGATCTGGACGGAAAAATGCGGTTTCATTTGTGATTGACGGTGTGGCTTATTTAGGAACGGGTTACAATGGAATATTTTTAGATGATTTTTATGCATATTTTGGAATTGTTGGCATGACCGAAAATACTTCCAATTTTATTTCATCAATTTATCCGAATCCAGCAAAAGAACAAGCAATTATAAAAATTTATGATGAAAATCCTTCCGACTTGAAATTACAATTCTATTCTATAACAGGAGAAGAATTAACATCAAAAGTGGAAGCAAATTATACTTCTAATAATTCAATTTCAATAAATACTTCAAATTTACCTGCTGGAAATTATTTTTACTCACTTGTTAATAGTTCAAATAACAAAAAATCAACAGGAAAATTGATAGTTTTATAAGCATGAAAGCATTTTTTATATTTTTCTCACTTCTAATAGTAAGTTGTAATTCCAATATTGAACCGACAAAAGAAGACATTTCTGACACAAAAGTTCCGTTAAAAAATAATGCTGATACTGAATTTTCTGTGGTTACGATAGAAAACCAAGATGCAACTTGGGGATATCAATTATTAAAAGATGGCAAACTCATGATTGACCAAAAAAACATCCCTGCTATTCAAGGCAACAGAGGTTTTTCCACCAAAGAAAAGGCTGAATTGATGGGTTCTTTTATTCTTCAAAAAGTAAAAAATGGTGGGTTCCCTCCTACCGTTTCGATTGAAGAAATGGATAGTCTGGGCGTTTTAAATTAAAAAACCCATGTAGCTGAGTTTTCTGAAGCTACAGAAAACAGGTTTAGGGTTGCCGACAATCGTTGTAATCTGCTGTAAGAACGAATTCTATTTTCGATAAATCGAAATGCAGCCCGCCATTGCTTGCCTAAGACTTCCCTGATGGTCAAAATTGTAGAGCTTCAAGAATAAACTACATGGGCTCCGTCGAAACGAATAAGATTACATTACCAACTCTGTGGAAGAATCTCTGATGTAAAGATACAAATCCTTTCTCCGAATTAATTACAATCTTCAAAAAAATAGTACCTTCGCTTTTGTCAATAAATTCAAAATAAAACATGGGCTTATTAAAGAAATTACTGTATAAATTATTGAGCCAACGTGCCTATTTAAAAACACTTCATAGAAGTTTCTACCTCCTCTATTCTTTTGGTTTTTTAAAAAAGGATGCACGTTTCAAATACCATTACATGGTAAAACAACTTATTCAACCAGATTTTACGGTTGTTGACCTTGGAGCTAATTTGGGCTACTTTTCAAAAACCTTTGCACGGCTTGCAAAAAACGGAAAACTTATTTCGATTGAACCAGTTCCCGTCTTTTATGATACGCTTTCTTATTTTATGAAAGGCTATTCAAATACAACGATTTATAATGTTGCACTTGGAACTGAGGAAGGTTCAATTACCATGGTTTTACCAGAATCAAATGGAATGATTAGAACAGGATTACCGCATATTGCAGAGTCTGAAGAAGAAAAACAATTACATGCAACACAAGAAGTAAAAATTGTTAAAGGAAGTAATTTACTCAGCGATTTAACTAAAATAGATTATATCAAATGTGATATTGAAGGATATGAGTTGAATGTATTTCAAGAAATAAAACCAATTTTAGAACAACATTTACCTTTTGTTCAAATTGAAATTGCTGAGAAAAATTTAGACGAAATGTTACGTCTATTTAATTCTTTAGGATATACTCAATTTGGAATCAAGGATTTTAAATTCATCAAGGAATCGGGAGAACAAGCTGAAGAAGGAGATTTCTTTTTTGTACCTGAAAACAGATTAGTTGCGTTTGAAAAAAAGTTTATTAAAATCAACTAAAAGAAAAAAGCGACAAATTCATTTGCAGTTATTATACAGTATGATTTAGACAAGCTGCCTTATCTTTCATCAGTGTAATGTGAATTTCAGAAGATTACTTCTCAAGAAATAATTAATTTTTTTCTTTCAATTCCTCTAATTCAGTTTTCAATGCTTCAATTTCGTTGTCCTTTGCTCGGAATTTCTTGTAACTGAAAATAAATGAAAAGGCATATCCAACAACCATTGAGAAAATAATTAATACGGTCAAGGGCATTTTTGTCTGAATAAATAATAAATGTACGTCTTGTTCTTTCCAGTTCAAGGTTGCAAATACAATACCCATTATTCCAAGAATAACACTTAAAACAAATTTTGTTTTATTTAGTATCGATAATGTATCCCAATATTCAGTCATGACTTTTAATTTATTTTCTAAATTATAAATTTTTTATGGATCATCGGTATGAAATTTAATATCGAAAGATAATTTATTGATTAGAAAGTAAATCTCTTGTCAAACAACCTAAAAATTAAAAAGTACTATCTTTACGTCGAAATAAAATAGAAAGCATGGCAAATACATCAGATATTAAAAATGGAGTTTGTATCAAACACAATGACAAACTTTTTCAAATTATAGAATTTCAGCACGTTAAACCAGGAAAAGGTCCTGCTTTTGTTAGAACAAAAATGAGAGGAATAGAATCTCAAAAAGTCTTGGATCATACCTTTTCAGCAGGACATAAAATTGATATCGTTCGCATAGAGAATCGTAATTATCAATATTTATATCAAGAAGGTCAAGATTTTGTCTTCATGAACAATGAAACATACGAGCAAGTAACAATTCCGGGTAGAATGATTGAGAAACCTTTGTTTTTGCAAGAAGGAATGATATGCAATATTCTTTTTCACGCAGAGGAAGAAGCTCCTTTAGTAGTTGAAATGCCGATGTACATTACGACAAAGGTAACTTATACAGAACCTGGTGTTAAAGGAGATACCGCGACAAACTCAATGAAATATGCTACAATTGATACTGGAGCTGAAGTTCGAGTTCCTTTATTTATCGCAATAGACGAAGTAATAAAAGTTGATACAAGAACAGGTGTATATGTAGAGCGAGTTAAAGCTTAATATATTTAATATTACGGGGAGCTTTTAGCTCCCTTTTTCATGCTTTAAAATCAACGGGTAAATACCCATTCATTTTCAGTTGATTGATTTACATCAAACGAATATCCATCAACAGTATATAATTTCAATTCATCTGCCGAATCAATCTTATTCGTAACAATATAACGCGCCATTGCTCCTCTTGCATGTTTTGCGTACATCATTATAATTTTATATTCACCATTTTTAAATTCTTTAAAAACTGGCGTTATAATAGAATGTTTTAACTGTTTCTGATCTATCGCCTTGAAATATTCATTAGAAGCCAAATTAATAATCACCTCTCCCTTTTCCATTTCATTATTCAAAAAAAGACTGAGTTTTTTACCCCAAAATTGATAGAGATTTTTTTGGTTGGGCGTTATTGACCATTTGGTGCCCATTTCTAATCTATAAGGATACAATAAATCTAATGGTTTTAAAATACCATATAACCCTGACAAAATTCGCACTTTATTTTGGGCAGACTCAAGTTGCTCTTCTGTTAAAGATTTTGCATCAAAACCTTTATAAACTTCGCCATTGAAAGCAAAAATTGCCGGTGAAACATCCGAATTCAATTCGATTGGTTCAGACCAGTTTTGAAAACGCGTGTGATTAATTTGAGCCAAATCTGTTGAAACATGCATCAATGCTTCAATTTTTTTTACAGAAAACTTTTTCAATTTCTTAACTAACTGACTACTTTCTAATAAAAAGTTAGCAACCGAATAGTCAAAAGATTTGTCTAATTCTTTAATATCGATTGTTTTGGCAGGAGAAATAAGGACTTTCATGAAAAAAAATTAATTAATAATACCGATTTGAATAATTGCCTATTACTTTACAGTAAGAGAATTGAGAATATTGAAATTAAAACTATTCCAATAATATTTAAAACGAATCCATATTTTACCATTTGATTGACATGTAAATATCCAGATGAGAAAACAATTGCATTCGGCGGAGTTCCTACGGGCAGCATGAAAGCTAAACTTGCCCCTAATGTTAATGGAATGCATAGTTGTGTAATTGGAATCCCCATATCTAATGCAAACTTTGCAACGATTGGAACAAAAATGCTCACCATCGCAAGATTTGATAATACTTCAGATGCAAAAACAGCCACTATAACCAAAACGATTAATAAACCATAAAATGGCAAACTATTCATGTTTGTCAGCAACAATGACAATTCATTTATTACACCATTTTTTTCCATTATTGCAGCTAATGCTAATCCTCCACCGAACAGAATTAAAATCCCCCAAGGCAGCTTCTCTGTATCTTTCCAATTCAAAAATGGCTTCTTTTCCGAACTAGGCAAAACAAACAACACTATCCCTCCTAATAAGGCAACACTTTCATCCCTGTAATTGAAACCAAACAAAGGTGTAAGCAATTCTTTGAAAGACCACAGAATGACAACCGCTAGAAAAATAGAAACAACAACCAATTGATCTTTTGTCCATGGAGTTTTATGGATGACAAAATCATGGTGTTTTTCTTTTCGTTCACTTCCCATTGAAAAGTAAAAGAAACCAAATGTTGCTATTAACATCAAGATGCTTATTGGCATTCCAATACTCATCCAAGTGAAAAAATCGACTTTAATATGGTAATTTTGTTCTAAAATACTTGCCATTTGCGTATTTGGAGGCGAACCAATCAATGTTGCAATACCTCCAATACTAGAAGCATATGCAACTGACAACATCAAAAAAACTGGGAATTTCGATTTTTTATCCGTTTTAGGGAGCGCCTCGATAATTGCGAGTGCCATTGGCAACATCATTAAAGCAGTTGCAGTATTTGAGATCCACATACTTAAGAATCCCGTGCTAAGTAAGAAGCCTAATAATATGCGGGGTTTTGAATTGCCGACCACTCCAATAATTCCTCTGGCAACTTGCTCGTGTACGTTCCATTTTTCCAGTCCCAGTGCTAATATAAAACCACCAAAAAACAGATAAACATTTCCATCCCCGTAAGAATTTGCTAAATCCGTTTTATCCAACAAACCTAATGGAATAGCTAGAATCATTGGTAACAATGCAGTTATATAAATTGGTATAACTTCGAATACCCAAAAATAAATCATCAAACCTCCTAATGCAACTGCATTCCAAAAAACATCTTTTGCCCCAGTGACAAAAAGGATTAGTGCAAATGAAAAAAGGCCAAAGCCAATTAATAATTTCTTTAAATTTTGTGACATAGTGAAATAAAAAAAGCGGACAACTTGCCCGCTTAAAAATAATTTATTTTTTAAGAACTTCTTGAAATTAATTCAATGCATTCAATTTATTGATAAAATCGATTGCTGTATTTTCAATATCCAACGTAATTGGACGGAAATCAGCTTTTGTTTTTGCTGCATTAATTTTAGTCAGCATTTGATCTTGATAATTCGCTGCAGCATCAATAAGCACTTCAGCATCTTTTGATTTTGATTCGTCAAACATTTGAATATTAAAACATTCTTCAACGATATCATAAACCATATTGTTAAGGTTTTTCTTAAGATCTTTTCTATTAGCCATGGTACAAAATATTATTTGGAATTTGGAATTTATAATTTGGGATTTGAAATTCTCAAATCCCAATTTTTAAGCTTTATTTATTGCGCAGCTTCTTCTTTTCTTTCTGGTCTTGGAAGTAAGATACGACGAGATAATTTCCATTTCTTCGTTTTTGGATCTTTTCCAACAACTTTGAATTTCAATAAATCTCCTTCTTTACAAACATCTTCCATTTTGTCCACTTTCTCCCAAGAATATTCAGAGATGTGAATCAATCCGTCAGTTCCAGGTAAAATTTCAACGAAGCAACCGAAATCTTTAACAGATTTAACTTTTCCTTCATACTCTGCTCCTTCTTCAACCATTGGTGGGAAAGCAATTTGACGAATTCTTAGAACCGCAGCAGCCATGTCAGCAGCATTGTTTGACATTACTTGCACACGTCCTTCTCCACCTTCCAATTCTTCAATTGTAATAGTAGTATTCGTTTCTTTTTGCATTGCCTGAATAATTTTTCCTCCAGGTCCGATGATTGCACCAATCATTTCATTCGGTACATTGAAAGCTTCAATTCTAGGAGTTTGAGGCTTCAATTGAGCATTTGGTTTCGCAATTGTTTCAATAATCTTATCTAAAATATGTAAACGACCACCTTTTGCTTGCTCTAATGCTTGAATTAAAACTTCATAAGGTAAACCGTCAACTTTGATATCCATTTGACAAGCGGTAATTCCTTTAGCTGTTCCTGTTACTTTAAAGTCCATGTCACCTAAATGATCTTCATCACCTAAAATATCAGACAATACAGCAAATTTACCATCATCTGTAATCAATCCCATAGCAATACCAGAAACTGGTGCTTTGATTTGAATACCACCATCCATTAATGCTAAAGTACCAGCACAAACAGTTGCCATTGATGACGAACCATTTGATTCTAAGACATCGGAAACTAAACGAATTGTATATGCATTATCATCTGGTAAGACAGCTTTCAACGCTCTCAATGCCAAATTACCGTGTCCAATTTCTCTTCTTGAAGTTCCACGAAGTGGTTTTGCTTCACCCGTTGAGAATGGTGGGAAATTATAGTGTA
>JBIIWQ010000243.1:0-3849 GCA_044338805.1 Crocinitomicaceae bacterium | reverse complement strand
CAACTTGTCCCCAAAGAGTTACTCTGTCTTCAATTCTCACACAACCAGCAACACCAACATTAGCTGCCATTAAACAATGCTTTCCTACAATTGTATCATGACCTATTTGAACTTGGTTATCAATCTTCGTCCCCTCTCCAATAGTTGTAATTCCAGAAACTCCAGCATCAATCGTGCAAAGTGCTCCAATTTCGACATTTTTGTGTAAGTGAACACCACCGCATGAATGCATTCGATCAAATCCGTCAGGTTTCTTTTTGTAATAGAAGGCATAATGCCCAATAACAGAATTTGGACCAACAATTACATTTTCATCTATTGTACAATCATCTAAAACACAAACTCCAGGATGAAGTGTGACATTTTTACCAATTTTGACACGGTGTCCAATGAACACATTTGGGTATATTATTGCACTTGGATCTATTTCACAGTCATCGCCAATTGCAGTTGTTTGAGGCTTATATGGCGCGAAATATTTTGTGAGTTTATTATAGTCATCAAAAGGTGCTTTTGAAATAATTAATCCTTTTCCTTCAGGACAATCAACTTCCTTGTCAATTAAAATTGTGGTTGCAGCACTCTTTAAAGCTTTATCATAATATTTAGGATGGTCGACAAAAACCAAATCACCTTTTGTTACAACATGAATTTCATTTATCCCAGTTACCTGATGATTCGGGTCTCCAACAAATTCACAGCCTATAATTGCGGCAATTTCTTTTAAAGAATAAGGCTTGTCTAATTTCATTATTTCATTTTTGTTAAAATTACAATCAAAAAGCCCAGCTTTTAATACAATTCAATAGACTTTTCCTCTCAATTTTGTTAATAGATAATCCCTAGCATTTTGGTTGTTGAAAACACTAATTGTAGCGGTTTTTTAATGATGTTTTTAAGGATGATCTGGTGAAAACCTATTTCATTTTGAACCAAATTCAAGAAAGAATGTAACAGTTCTCAAACTTCAAAATATGAAAACTACAAAATTAATTACAGCAGCATTTATCCTTTTTTTCTTTAACAGTTTTGGTCAAACAAAAATGATTTCGCATAAAAGTCACAGTGGATCAAACACAACATTTTCAAATTCTATCAAAATGAATTTATTCAATATCGGAGAATCTAATTTCGGAATGGCTCCAGAACGGTTTGTTCGCAATTCCAATTTAGATACATTGAAATTGCTTTCTCCGCATGTTGCTGTAATGATTACAAGCGAAACTTGTTTTCGCGAAGATTATAGTAGAAATAAAAGTTCGATGGAATTATGGAGTGCTGGATCTGATACAGTATTTGACCATCCTGTTTTTAATTCTAAAAATTCTTTGGATCAAATAAAAACAAAACTTAAAAACGAATACTACTTCAGCAACTCAATAGATAATGTTGTATTTATTGGATTTGAGGGGAAATATGCAACTGTTGATGCGAAAAATCAGAATTCAATTGAGACTGAACATTCCAAAATAATCGAAAAAAATAAAGATTCACAAGAGAATAAACGACCATCACTTTTTATGCTCCTTCTTTTTTCAATACTTTCCATACTATTCAAAACACCTTTCTGATTCATTTAATTTGATGAAACAATTTTCAAAAATTTCTATCTTAATTTTTATTGGGTTAACACTTTTTTTTATCCCAGTAACTTGGAATTTATTTCCATATCATGGCGAATTCACATCAATTGTCTTTAGCGCTATTATAAACCAAATTGCCTATTCGACAAATATTGAAATTATACTCAGCGATTTTTCTTCAGATTCAAAAGGATTGTATTTATTAATTTCTGTATTTTTTATATTTTCCATTATAACGACGCCATTAATCATTAAAATTTTCACTTCAAGTCAACTTCAAAAATTCGAGTTTTTTTTAAAAATAATATCAACGTATTATCTTTCCGTTATTTTAATGAAATACGGTTTTGACAAAATATTCAAAGCTCAATTTTATCTTCCTGAACCGAATATTTTATATACTCCACTTGGAAAACTTGACAAGGATATTATGTTCTGGTCCACAATGGGAGTGTCGCGTTCCTACAATTTATTCTTAGGATTTGCTGAAATCATCCCAGCGATTTTGATTCTTTTTTATAGAACAAGACAGATAGGATTAATGATTTCATTATGCGTACTAATAAATGTTTTAGCAATTAACCTTTCATTTGACATTTCAGTAAAACTTTTCTCAGCTTTTCTGATTTTAATAAATCTTTATTTACTAATTCCAACATTAGGAATACTTTGGAATCTATTCATTTTAAACAAAGTAATAAGATTAAAAAATCAATTTAATTTTTCAATTACAAAGTCAACCAAGATTATTATTAAAACCATCGTGATTTGCCTCCTATTACTTGAATCACTATTCCCATATTTGAATAGTGGCAATTTCAATGATGATATCTCCAAACGTCCATTTTTACATGGTGCTTATGTAGTTCAGGAATTCAATCAAAATGGAATTATTTTAAATACCAGTAATTCGCCAGTTAAAAGGATATTTATTCACCGTGATGGGTACCTCATTTTACAAAATCAACAAGATGAAATGACAGATTATAAATTGGAAATAAATCAAGTGAAACAAACTTTTCAGCTTACAGATTATCAATTAAATAGAATTGAGATGCACTATTTATTTTCGAAAAAAGACAGTTTACTCGCTATTTCATTTAAGTCAAATGGAGTTATTTCCACAATTAAATCCAAAATGTTGAATTGGAAAAAATTACCTGTATTAAAGTCTCAATTTCATTGGAGTGTGGATTGAATCAAGCAATTAAATCCTAGATCTAAATCCTCCACCATCTCCCATATTGAAACGGAGAAATAATTCAAATCCACCTTTTGATTTTGAAACAGTTGCCAAACTTGAAATATTAATATCATAACCAAACCCACTAGTGAATTGGTCCCATTCAAGCATTACTTTTGCCACCATTGCATCTTTAAAACGATTAAAAACACCTAAATAAATTGCCATTGGTTTGTTAAAACCAGTGTACATTGTACCTTCGTTAATTTGGTATTTATAATATACACCATAGAAGATCTCCGTAGAAGATTTTTGTCTTTGAAAATAAATGCTTGGCATAACAGATCCTTTTGTATTATCAATGCCAATTGTCGCATTCATAAAGGCAGACATGCGCATATCTAATTGCTCGGAATCTTTATCAATAAATGAATTTCCAGGTCTATTTAAATGATACATTGCAAATCCAGCGTTCAATGCTCGCTGGTTGTTCTGTGTCAAATATCCTTGATTTTTTTTATATGCGTATACAGCGCCTGCTCCTGCATCAAGAAATGTAAAGCTTGGATTATTAAATGATTCGCCATTGCCAACAGAAGCGTCATAGCTCATCCCATTGAACTGATTGCCCCAACGTCCAGTGCTTTGATCAATTGATTTTTGACCAAAACCACTATAAATACCCAATCCTAGAGTACTCATTCTATCAAGGATTAAGTGGTATGCAAGATGAATATTAGCTGACGTTGTCAAAACTTTCAAATCCCCAGATTTATCGTTAAAGAAATTGATTCCACCAGCCATAATACCCTTCTTCTGCCTTTTATTCTCGTTGAATCGAGCATCAAAAGAAGCTGCTATTGTTTGATAAGGAATTGCAACACTGCTCCATTGACTGCGGTAATTAACAATTGCCTGCATAGGTGAATTTGCTCCAGCCAATGCAGGATTAAGTGTTAAAGGTGAGTATTCCATATGCGTAAAATGGATATCTTGAGCATTCAATAAAGTTACAGAACAAACTACTAAAACCATTGATTTTAGCAAGCCTAAAATATTTTTCTTAAGTATTCCCATCTCATT
>JBIIWQ010000242.1:0-3850 GCA_044338805.1 Crocinitomicaceae bacterium | reverse complement strand
TTCGTGTTATTTTCCATTTTTGATCAGAACCAGTAGTATTAGTTACATCAAAATGTACTTCGTAAACACCACCAACTAAATCAGGAGAAGTAGCATATAAGTTAATTGAATGAACCCCACCAGAAATATCAGCACCCAAACCATCCAGTCTTATTTCTATTCCATTGCTTTGTGCGATCACTCCAAAAAATGATAAAGTGAAAATTTCAGAAAGAGAAAGTATAAATTTTTTCATATAACTATTGTTAATACTTACAAATATATAAGAATAATTTTACAATAAACATGTTAATTTACGTTGTTTGTTGAAATCCTATTTCAAATAGTAAAATTTCTAGTTGAAAAAAGGAATTATTCTGTATTGCCGGCAGTTTCACAAAAAACATTCCATTTTTAATTATTTGAATGAAATGGCTACTGAATACTTTTAAATTAGTAAAATTTTAAGGAACGAATTTCGCTAACCCCCTGTTTTTTTAGCTATTTTAATTAGAGAAGTTTTATTTTTCAAAAAATAGGATTTCAAGAATAAACATGCATCTTTGATTTCAAGAATTATCAAATAATGTATCTTTGAATTCGGCAAGGTTTTTGAAAATGCAATTGCCAAAAAATATTAAAATTTATGAAAATGAAAAAAATAGCTTTGTTTGTTGCTGGATTTGCATTAGTTAGCAACATTTTTGCGCAAGAAACAACTGAATCTCATGAATCAAATTTGAAAGAATTACCTTCAGTCGAATTGAAAACCATGGACGGAAAATCTGTGAATACTTCAGATCTTGGGTTTGATGGTCCTATTGTAATTAGCTTTTGGGCAACTTGGTGTTCTCCGTGTAAACGAGAATTGAACACAATCCATGAATTATATACGGATTGGCAAGAAGAAACAGGTGTAAACTTAGTGGCTGTTTCTATCGATGATACGAAAACAATGAATTCCGTAGCTGTTTATGTGGATGGTAAAGGATGGGAATATTTGGTATTAATGGATCCAAATGGCGATTTCAAAAGAGCAATGGGTGTAAACAATGTGCCTCATACATTTTTAGTTGACACTGATGGTAAAATTGTGTATTCGCACAATAATTATGCAGACCATGATGAGGATTTATTATACGAAGAGATTAAAAAAATCAGTAAAAAGGCCGTAAAAGAATAATTAAAAACGAGTAAGCAGAACTTTATTCAATGAAAAAACTACTTTTCTTCACCCTTTCATTAACAAGTGCCTTTTCAGGATTTTCACAAGTAAATGCAGGAAATTTCACAGGAAATATTGAAAGTACATTTCAGTATTTAAATACGGATACATTAATTGACGCAACCCAACCAGCCTCGAAAGGTCTGTTGAATTCCTACATGAACGTTTTCTATACGCAAGGAAATTTCAAAGCGGGAATGCGCATGGAATCCTACCTTCCAAGAATTCAAGGTTATCCTTCTACATTCGATGGAACAGGTATTGGAATGCGTTATATCGGATATGGTAATGATTTTATAGATGTAACATTAGGTTCCATATATGAACAATTTGGCGCTGGACTTTCACTACGCGCCTATGAAAACATGGGCTTAGGGTATGATAGTCAATTGGATGGTGTAAGATTAATTGTTCGCCCGAAGAAAGGGTTGGTTTTTAAAGGTGTATATGGATATCAACGATATGCTTTTTTAGAAGGCAGAATTGTTCATAGTGCTGGTATTACTAGAGGATTTGATGGTGAGATGCACTTGAATGAAGTGATTAAAAAATTATCCGACAAAAAATTAGACATAACTATTGGGGGATCTTTCGTTAGTAAATACCAAAACGATGACAACACAGATTTGATATTGCCAGAAAATGTAGGTTGCTATGGTGGACGCGTTAAACTTCGCTATGGTAAGTTCGTTTTAGATGGAGAATATATCTTTAAAGGACAAGATCCTAGTCAAGATAACGGTTACATTTACAATACTGGACATGCAGCAATAGCAAATTTTGGATACTCTCAAAAAGGATTAGGTATCTTATTCTCTGCTAAATCGGTTGACAATATGAGTTATCGATCGGATAGAACAAAACAATTGCAAAACGTGATAATCAATTACCTGCCTTCAATGAATAAAACGCATACGTATAATTTGGTTGCGTCTTTATACCCTTATGCGACTCAACCAGTTGGAGAAACAGCGTTTCAAGCTGAAGTAATGTATACCTTTAAAAAAGGTTCTAAACTAGGAGGAAAATATGGAATGTCTGTAAATGGAAACGTTTCAATTGCAATGCAACCAATGCGACATACTTCATCAATCAATTCTCTAGATTCAACTGGTGTAACTTATACAAGTGGTTTATTTGATATGAGTGATAGTTTGTATTGGAGAGATATCAACATTAACATTACACGTAAGTTCAATAAAAAATTAAATGCAATATTCAGCTATTATAATATAGTTTTGAATAACGATGTTGCAACTGTTACCAAAGAAAAAGGGATGATAAAATCCAATATCTTTGTCTTAGAATTGGGATATAAGTTTGAAAACAAACAGTCTTTAAGGGCTGAATTCCAAACCTTATTCGTTAACAGAAGAGATAGTCTAGGAAATGAAGTTGGTTTTTCTGAAGGAACACCAGTCGATAAAGGAGATTGGGCAACTATATCACTTGAATATACTATTAACTCACATATTTTTGTTAGTGTGATGGACCAATACAATTTTGGAAATCCAAAACTAGACCACAGAGCACACCATCCATATGTAACAGTTGGTTATATACATGAGGCAACAAGATTGACCTTGTCGTATGGTCGACAACGTGCAGGATTGTTTTGCGTGGGCGGTGTTTGCAGACCAGTGCCGGCTTCTAATGGTTTGACTTTTTCATTTACGCATAGTTTTTAATATATAAAGACATGAAAAAATTACTTTTTATAGTTTTAGCAATAGGTAGCTTTCTAATTAATTCATGCGACAAAGTGGAGAATCCATTTCCTCCTGTCGTTAACAATGATTTAGATACTACAATTTACAATGGTACTTGGGCCGATTATGTTGCCAACGAGTGGCCAGATTTTTCAACGATACCAAATGATGATCCAAATAGAAATGTATTAATCGAAGATTTTACAGGACATAATTGCAGTGCTTGTCCAGCAGCTGGAACTGTAGCGCATAATATTCATTTAGCAAATCCAACACGAGTTTTTATAGCTAGTATTCATGCATCTAATGAAGTTCCGGGTTATGGAGCTTTCCAAGCGGTTAATGTTGGATTAGGTTATACAGTTGATTTCACAAATGATCAAAGTAAGGAAATGGGGACCTTTTTTGGCAACACATTGATAAATTCTGGGTTTTTTGGAAATCCTTCTGGAACAATAAGTCGTACAAATGTTGCTGGTGAATATTTTGCCGCTTCAGGATCTTGGCAAACAAAAGTGGATGCCGTTCTTGCTGCACCATTGAAAGTTGCTATAAAAGCAAAAGTCAATTATTATGAAACACCGAAGCATGGTTTTTATTTACATACAGAAGTAGAGAAATTGGATGCAGGAATAACGAATGATTTAGGAATGGTCGTTTACTTAATGGAAGACTCGTTAGTTGCACCTCAAAACGTTTTGAATGTATTAACGCCAAATTATGTTCACCGCGATATTTTTAGAGGATGTATTGATGGGCAAACATGGGGAAGAACGTTGACTCCAGCTATGATGACCGGAAATAAATATTATTTGAATTACAGTTACATTTTGCCAGATCAGTTGGTTCCAGCAGGAAATACGTCAACACATAATGCGGATAACATGCATTTATTGATTTATGTATATGATAAAGTTACTTTGGAGATTTATCAAAT
>JBIIWQ010000241.1:0-3856 GCA_044338805.1 Crocinitomicaceae bacterium | reverse complement strand
ATATCAATCATTTATTTCAAGAGTAAATCATCCTTCAAAAAATATGGTTTATGGAATGTCAAAAGCAGTTTTCCATAAGTATAATTTGAATGAAGTTCAAGATGAATATTTTAAAAGAATGCAAGCTCCAAATCCTTTGTTCTTGAAAAGAATGGATGAAATAATGACCAACTTTATTTGGAATTGGGATGCCTTTTTCAAAAAGTATAAGATGAATTAGTAAGAATCTCCTTGTAATTATTTCCTTACAATAAACCAATTATTCAACAAATCTATTCTATTATAAAGCATTTCTTTTTCCGTTTTATAATCGATTAATTGAAACCCTGCATATTTGCAAATTGCATGACCTGCGGCAGTATCCCACTCCATTGTTGGCGCAAATCTTGGATAGCAATCAGCTAACCCTTCAGCTACCATGCATAATTTCAATGAACTACCTTTTGAAATTGAGTCTATAGCGCCATGAATACCTTCTAATTCGGTAATAAATGAAATAGTTTCTGTTGATAAATGAGAGCGACTTGCAACGACCGTATAATTCCGTTTTTGGATTGGAAAAGGTAATTTGATGCAGTTTGTTTTTATTTCATGGAAAGTAGTTGAGCTTTCAACGGATGATACTTTAAATGAGCCAGATTGATTATCTCCAAAATATAATTCTTTTGTAACCGGAACATATATAACTCCTAAAATGGGGATTTGATTTTCAATTAAAGCAATATTTACAGTGAATTCACCATTTCTTTTGATAAATTCCTTAGTGCCATCAATCGGGTCAACAATCCATAATTTATCCCATTGAACTCGTTGTGCATATGGTATTACTTTTCCTTCTTCTGATAAGACTGGAATATTTGTTATCTCTAATCTTTCTTGAATTATGTGATGTGCGGCTAAATCTGCTTTTGTTAATGGTGAATCATCTTTTTTGTATTCAATAGAAAAATCCTTAGAATTATATATTTCTATTATACTTTTCCCTGCCTCTAATGCCGCTTTAATAGCTGTTTCAAGAAAGTATTCTAAATTTTCAATCATGTTGATTCAATTTTGCTAATACAAGATTAAGAATTTTCGAAATTGCTTGGTCATTTGCAATCTCTGACGTATTTATAATCAGGCTTGGAGATTCTGGTATTTCATATGGTGAAGAAATCCCTGTAAAATTCAATATTTCACCTTTTATAGCCTTTTCATAGAGTCCTTTTGTGTCTCGCTCGATGCATACTTCAATAGGAGTGTTTACGTAAATTTCAATGTAATTTTCAATTCCTACACTTTTTTTAACCTTCTCTCGATCAGCATTAAAAGGCGAAATAAATGCAGCAATTGTAACCAATCCCGCATCTATCATGAGTTTTGAAACTTCACCAACTCTTCTGATATTTTCAGTTCGATCTGTTTCTGAAAAAGAAAGATCCTTGTTTAAGCCTAATCGAACATTGTCTCCATCGAGAAGATACGTGTGAATCCCACGACTTAAAAGTTCTATTTCAAGTAAGTTTGCTAAAGTCGATTTACCACTTCCTGACAATCCTGTAAACCAAACAAGAAAAGATGAATGTTGATTCAGCTTGTTTCTGTCTTGCCTTTTTACAGCATATTGTTGTCTTGTCAGATTAGTCATTCTTCTGCTTCTTAAATCTTCAATTTCTGTGTTTTCTTCCTTAGGCTGATTTAGTTACCAGCAACATAAACAACTTTTTTAGTTTCAAAAAATTCTTCGTTGAAATACTTATTTAAAGGTGTTGTTTTATGTTTTTGTTTCAAAGGTTTTAATTCTTCCTTCAAATCTCCTCCTTTCAAGTATAAAATGCCATTTGGAAGAGTATTATTACTTTTTTTATTGAATTTCCCCCTTGTCCAATATAAAAATGCAGGCATTGCTGTAACAGCTCTACTCACAATGAAATCAAATTTTTCTTTTAGTGATTCTGCTCTTCCATGGATGCCAACAACATTTGTTAACCCAAGACTTTCAGCAACTTCATTTACTACTTTGATCTTCTTTCCTACGGAGTCAATCAATGTGAATTGGCAATTAGGAAAAAGAATGGCTAAAGGAATACCAGGAAAACCGCCACCTGTTCCGATATCTAAAATTGATGTGCCATCTTTAAATGTGATTATTTTTGCTATTCCCATTGAATGAAGCACATGTCGTTCATAAAAGTTTTCAGTATCTTTTCTGGATATGACATTAATTTGTTCGTTCCAGAATTTATACAAACCTTCTAATTCTGTCAATTGTTTACGCTGTAAATCAGTTAAATCGGGAAAATATTTTTCAATTGTCTTCATTATTGACGGATTATTTTTGGTTATATAAAATGATTATGTTGATTAAAATCAAATAATATCAACCTATTAATTCTAAAGAATTTAGATGCTATCTTTTGTTTTCAGCATCATCGTTGCTAAGAAATCTCTCGCTCTAAATAATTGCGCTTTAACAGTTCCCAGCGGCAAGGATAGCTCTTCAGCAATTTCTTCATAACTCAATTCTTCGAAATACCTTTTCTCTACGAGTTCACGGTATCTTGGTTTTAACTTACTCACTAGCATACGCATGTGAATAATCTTTTGACCATGAATAATTGTCTCTTCTGGGTCCATGTTGTAAGAACGAGCATCAACGAAAATAACTTCACCATCATCTGTTTTGTAACCCGTGTCCATTGACGTAACTTTAATACGCTTCTTTCTTATAAAATCAATACAATTATTTGAAGCAATTTTGAATAACCACGTACTAAAAGCAAAACTAGGTGAATATTGATCAAGACGACTAAAAGCTTTACCAAAAGCTTCAATTGTTAAATCGTCAGCGTCGTCGGTATGCTTAACCATTTTAAACATGGTGTAATAAATCGATTCACGATAACGCTCCATTAATTCAGCATAAGCAGCTTGATTACCTTTTTTTGCGGCCTCAACAAGAATGAGGTCGTGCTTTGCTTTATCTGATAAATGTTCTATTTCTACCATTTATTTGGTTCCTTTTTCTCCGAAGTATAGTAAATTATCGGAATCAAAAAGACGTATAATATGTCCCAAAGAGGTAAGTATTTAATAAAACTTTTTTCGTGAAGTTTCATAAAACACCGACCCTGAATCCACCATTTTACAAGTACAGTGAACACAAAAATCGATAATGTCAACCAACGGAAATCCGTATTGAACAACAAAATAACAAAAGAAACAAGCAACATCAACATGGTAAATGGATATATTCCTAACACCGCTTTTTTAATAACTCCGTATCTATTGGCTGTACTGTAATGTCTAGTTTTTTGTCGGATCCAAGAACTCCAGGAATTATTTGCTTCTGAATAACAATAAGAATATTTATCAAGATTAATTGCATAGTTTTTCTTCTTGGCGGCTTCTTGAATGAATAGATCGTCGTCGCCAGAAGGAAGTGAATAGTGAGTTTTAAATCCTTGAACTGAATTGAATACATTTTTTGTATAAGCCAAATTCCTTCCTACTCCCATGTATGGTAATCTGGCTAATGCCATCGAAAAATAATTTATAGCAATCCAGGCTGTGTCAAAACGAATTATACGATTTAAAAAACCTTTTTGGGAAATATAAGGTCCATAACCCATTACAATTTCTTTTCCTGGAACAAAATGTTGAGCCATACTTTTTAACCAGCGATTAGATGATGGTTTACAGTCAGCATCCGTAAAAAGCAAATGCTCGTATTTTGCTCCTTTAATTCCTAGCGTGAGGGGCAGTTTTTTTCCCGGTTTCAAATGCTTGCTTTTTGCTACCTCAATCACCCTTAAATTTGAATATTGTTGACAATAAGCGTTTAAAAGATAGGCTGAATCATCAACAGATTGAT
>JBIIWQ010000025.1:0-13074 GCA_044338805.1 Crocinitomicaceae bacterium | reverse complement strand
AGATGCTGGAAGAATGACAACTGTGGTAGAAAATCATTCGCAATCAACCTTCTTTTATTTAGATAACTTGTTCAATTTAAGGTTTTCAATTTGGTCGTCATTCTTTGTTGTAGGGGCCTTATTTATCTTTTTTAAAGATGAAAATCAATATACCAACATTCTAAAAATAGTCTTCTGGTTTATTGTCGTTTATCTGCTAATTATCACGATTTCGGTTACCAAATTAGATTGGTACGATATGCCACTATTTCCATATCTAGCTTTAATTGCGGCTTATCCAATTTATTATTTAGTTCAACACATCAAAAAAGGAGAAAAGCATTTAAATCTTTTGAAAAAGAGCATGATCGTAACGCTCCTATTTCTCTATCCTTATTTAATTCAATTTAGTAAGTCACAAGGAAATTCAATCAGTGACGGTGAAATCAAATTAGAATCAAAAGAAATGTATCTTTTCAATAAAATTAAAAAGAATGAATCTCTAAATGGATTAAAAGTATTTCACCAAGGATGGAATGGGTCTTTGTTGTTTTACAAATATAAATTAGCAGCAAAAGGACAAAAAATTGAAATTGTGTATGATATTTCAACCCTTTCAGTGAATGACAAAGTTCTGGTAAATAATGACAGCCTTAAAACGATTTTAAAAAATTCATTTAAGTGTATTTGCATCGAAAACGCCCATAATGCCGAGCTTTTTGAGATTAGTGCAAAAATGTGATTGAATAATTTTATTTTTCCGCCTCCTGTAACTTTTTTGTAACTTGCTAGTCTAATACGAAACCGCAAATAAGATGGTTTAATTGAAATAGGAGTATTATGCCGAACGACTTTCTGTTGGCTTTTTAAAAGCCTTACTTGAAAGCGATTCGGTATAACATCGGAACCCAAAGATAAAATGACTACCAAAGAATACAACTTGGCGATTGATGCGTATTCGGACAACATCTACCGATTCGCTTTGAAACATCTCAAAAATGAGATGTCTGCTAAGGATGTGGTGCAGGAAACATTCATGAAAGTGTGGGTCAAACATGGAGAAGTTGCATATGAAAAGGTGAAGTCATATTTGTTTACAACGGCGTATCATGCTATTGTAGATTGGGTAAACAAAGAAAAAAGAAACGGTGATTTTGAAAAAGTAGAACATACGGCAACAACTGAGTTTTCTATTTCCTTCGATTTAGATAAAATCTTGAATGAAGCATTAGATAAATTACCAGAAATACAGAAAACGGTTGTTTTATTGCGTGATTATGAAGGTTATAATTACGCTGAAATTGCGGAAATAACAGCATTGAGTGAATCACAAGTGAAAGTGTACATTTTTCGGGCAAGACAAGCTTTGAAAGACTACATCAAACGATTAGAATTAGTGGTATAAGGGAGTTATTAATTACAAATTACAAATTACAAATTACAAATTACAAATTACAAATTTTGAAACATATGTCACCTATGTGTCACTTCGGCAAGTTCAGTGCATCGCTATGTGTTTTAAAATGAATTACGAATTACGAATTACAAATCGACAGTATGAAACGCATAAGCATATTTAATTACGAAGCTTTTTACCTTGATTTCCTCGAAGGGAATTTGAGTGAGGAAGATGCTGCGTTGTTGCTTGCGTTTTTGGAGGAAAACCCGCATCTGAAAGTTGAGGACGAAGAACTGCCAATTTTTGGATGTGAAAACGCTTCTTTAGATTCATCATTCAAAGCAAATTTGAAACAATGTGTGTTCAATGAAACACCAATAACACGTGATAATGCAGATCAATTTTTAATAGCTGAAACCGAAGATTTACTATCTTCAGCGAAGAAAAGTGAATTGGAGCGTTTTGTTTCAAAACACCCAGAATTGATTCAAACACAAAAAATATATGCCGCATCGCATCTTATTGCAGATAAATCAATTGTATTTGCAGATAAAGATTCATTAAAACAATCCAAAAAAATTGTGCTTTGGCCATTTATTTCTTTGGCCGTTGCGGCAAGTGGTGCCATATTATTTTTCTTGTGGAATTCAACCACAAATGGTATTACTGTTAACGAAACTTCTATTTCGAAACACAACGAAATTAAAAAAGTGCCTTATCAAAAAAATGAGCAAATTAAAAATGTTCCAAACAATAAAAGTCAAAAAACAGAGTTCGATTCATTTATTCCTGTATTTGAAAACACCTCGGATGATATAAATTTTGCCGCTGTACTTCCAGAAAAGAAAGCGAATTTCTTTATTAAAAGGTTGATTCCTCGAGATCCTAAAGAGTTAAAATATAATGCTCTCTCTTACGATATTATTGAAAATGAAATGGCTTATACTAATGTCGACCCGCTAGTAAATGAAGAACCTTCTGATTATACAATTCTTGGATTTAATGACATGAATAACCCAATCAGCCCAATTACAAATCGTTTAGCAAATGTTGTGAAACAAGAAGTCGATTTCAGAACCGCCAAAGCAACCGCAAACCGCTCCGGTGGTTTTTATCTTAAAATTGGGAAACTGGAGATTTCACATCGAACGTCAAAATAATTGTAATATCTATTCAAAAAAACATATAATCCCTAAGGGATAAAAATTTACGCAAATTAAAATTTGCTAGAGCTATTTAGTCCCTACGGGACATTCATTTAATCTCATGTCACTGATCACTTTTTTTAACCCTAAACTATCAACTCATCACAATTCGACACTTCGATAAACTCATTGGAGGCCAGCTCATTGCATCGCTCATCGCTCATCATTTTTTCAACTTTCAACTTTCAACTCATCACAATTCGACAAGCTCATTGCATCGCTCATCATTCATCATTTTTTCAACTATCAACTCTAAATTCATCACATTTATTTAACCAATTTCTTTTATATTTACACTTCGCCGTAAAATGAAAGAAACATCCTTCATAGATCAGAATAAGGAGAAGTGGACTCGCTTCGAAAAACTCTATGCCTCAAATTCTCATGACCCAGAAGAATTAAGTAATTTATACATGGATTTAACCGATGATTTGAGTTATGCCCAAACATTTTATAAGCGAAGAACAGTTAGAGTTTATTTGAATCAACTGGCCCAAAAGATTTTTACAGGGGTTCACAAGCAAAAAGGCGAATCGCTCAAAAAACTCATTACGGTTTGGCAAATTTCATTGCCTTTAGAAATTTATCGCTCACGAAAAAACTTGCTATTTGCTTTATTGGCTTTTGTGGTATACTGTTTTGTAGGTGTTATTACAACGCATTTTGACCCCGATTTTCCAAGAATGGTAATGGGTGATGGATATGTTGAAACAACCTTAGAAAATATAAAAAACGGCAATCCATTGGCCATTTATGAAAGTAATGATCAATTAAGTATGTTTGTTCAGATCACCACAAATAACATGAAAGTTGCTTTTCTAACCTTCTTTGTCGGCTTTTTCTTTACAATTGGTACACATATTCTAATGTTTTATAATGGGGTTATGCTTGGTGCCTTTCAGTACTTCTTTTATATGAAAGGATTGTTAATCACCAGTTTTTTAGGAATCTGGATTCATGGATCCTTTGAAATATCGGCAATAGTTTTGGCCGGTGGAGCGGGGATTACTGCTGGAAATGGTTTGTTGTTCCCAAAATCATATACACGATTGCAATCGATGCAATTATCTGCGAAAAGAGGATTGAAAATAATGATGAGTTTAGTTCCATTTATCATTGCAGCTGGGTTTTTAGAAAGTTATGTGACACACAATTATCAAGATTTGACTGAATGGTCGAAATGGGCTATTATTTTTGGGTCTTTTGGAGCTATTTTATTCGTTTATGTTTTTTATCCGGTTTATATTGCTCGAAAATATCCTCATTTAGTGGATCAAGAGGAAACAGCCCCTTTTCGTAAACCACTGCCTTTTATTTTCTTGAAAATTAGAACTATCGGGCAAATCTTGTCCGACTCTTTTCAGTTCTATAGAATGTACTTTCATAAGTTTGGTAAAGTGATTTTAACACTGGCTCTTCCTTTAGCTATTGGTTTAATCTATCTTCAAGATAGTAATCGTTACTCAGAATTAATGTTCCAATATTGGTACGATTGGTCTTCTCAATTGTCAATCATGATTGGATATGATTTTCATTCTCTTCAAGATATACTTGTTTGCATTGGTTGGACTTTCATTGTTGCTGTAATTTTTTCAGCAGTTTTTTGGTCGATGAAAACAGGTGATGAGCCTTTTTCATGGCAACGTTATTTTCAGTATTGTAAAAAAAGATTTTTACCAATTTGGTTAGGCAATTTGTTTGTAGTGGCAATCGTCTTTTGTCTTCCTTGGTATTTGTTAAGCTGGCTTTTTGTTTTAATTCCGTTTTTCTATTTGATTGGTGCAACAATGGGAATAGATGACGCTTCATTTGCTAAGCGATTCAAAAAAGGGTTTACTTTTAGTAAGAATCATTTTGGTAAATCATTGTTGGTGATTGTTCT
Organism: Crocinitomicaceae bacterium; assembly: GCA_044338805.1. Classification (GTDB taxonomy): domain Bacteria; phylum Bacteroidota; class Bacteroidia; order Flavobacteriales_D; family Crocinitomicaceae; genus M0103. The sequence continues at coordinate 8,609 of JBIIWQ010000025.1, read as the reverse complement.
TTTGGTTGCATTTGTGATGATCATTTCGCAGCCTTTTGCATTTGTTTTTAGTATTCAAGAGACTTATCAAAATGAACCAATGATGAAAGATTTCCTCGATATGTTGTCAGAATTGGCCAAAAGAATTGGACGAGAATTCACAGATGATTATATGGTTGTAGGAAACGTTGTTCGACAATTGTTTTACGTATTGTTTTTCCTTGGTATTGTTCCTTTAGTGGCAATTACAGCAGGATTAAGTTATTTTTCTGAAGTTGATAAAACTGAAGCTGCTAGCTTGAAAAAAGGGTTTCAGAAATTTGGAAAAAGAAACCGTTATAAAGAAAAACAAGTTGATTTTGAATAGGTTAATTTTTTCCATATCGTTTGTTTTTTTAGCACTTGTCTGTTTTTCGCAAGCTGATGGAAAAGACCTGAAAAAGAAAGTATGGAAACAAGAAAAAGAATACCTAAAATACCAAAAGAAGAAAAATTATAAAGGTCCCGAAGATTGGTACGGCTCAAGCCCATCCTCATTAAAGGAGGAAGAGAATAATTATACAACTACCAATAATGGAAGTAGTTCTCAAGGAATTCAATACAATCCTCAACAAATAAAACAGAATAGAGAAAAGCAATTTGGTAAGAATTCTGGTAAAAATGGAGGAACTTTAGGAGCCGACCCTGAGATTCAAAAACCGGAACCTATTACTTTGCCAGACATTGATCCACCTAATATTGACGGACCAGATTTGCCTGATTTTGACGGCCCAACTATTCCGATTTCATTTTGGAAAATCTTGTTATTTAGTGCTTTAATTATTGCTGTCATAATTTTACTTTATTGGTGGCTTAAAAATAAACAACCTTCAAATAATGCAGTGCTTCAAGATATTCAAAATGATTGGAATCCAGAAGTGATAACTAAAACAGAACTCGAACAACGACTAGAGGAAGCATTAGAACGGGGCGATTTTAGAGAAGGAATTAGAATCTATTTTACATTCATTTTGAAAGAATTAATCCGTAAGAATTGGATTCAATGGAAAAAAGATAAAACGAATCACCATTATTTATTAGAATTGACAGGAAAGCCCGATAATGATATTTTTAGAGAATGTGTTCGAATCTATGACTTAGTTTGGTACGGTGAATATGAAATTGATAAGGATATTTTTAACCAACTTCAACCAACATTACTAAAGTATTATAAATCACTCAATCCTTCGAATGAATAAACAAACGAAAATAGGGTTGGTGGTATTCATCTTGGCATTTGTCGCGATGGTGGTATGGCTATTAGGCAATCCAGTGTCTACGGTCAAAAACATAAGAAATCCTTACGTTTCTGAAAATTGGGATGTACAATTTAAGTCGAATGATAAGGATCCTTATGGACTTTTCCTTTTTGATCAACTTTTGCGCGCTCATGTGGATTCAGGTAAAATAATTCAACCAATTACTGATTGGATTCAATTAGATTCTATTCTTAGCAAAAAACAAAATGTTACAATGCTATTTGTTGGAAATAGATTTGGTCTTCAAAATCGGGAAATAGATACAATATTAAGCCGTGTTAAAACTGGAAGTGACTTGTTTATCAGTTACAACAAATTGACAGAAAATTTGATTGAACGCTTTTTTAAATCGTATGAAATTAGTTACGATTATGCTGATAGTGTCAACATTTTCGTTCAACGGAACAAATTCCCAATGTATTACATCTATCAAAATGATACATTAGCGCATGAATGGAAAGCATTTTCTTCTATTGAACCCATAGATTCTACTTATCAATCGCTTTCGTCCTTCATGGAGATGAGTAATTTTATCCGCATAAAATTGGGAAAAGGATCTATTCTTCTTCATACAAATCCAGAAGTATTTTTCAATTATCAATTAAAAAGACCAGAAGGTTATCGTTATACTTCATTCGTGCTCAATAATCTATCAAAAGAAAAACAAGTTTATTTGTTAGAATTAGGTAGACTATTGGATGAAGAGAATTTAGATGATTCGCTTTCGGATGATGCAGAAGGTGATGCTGAGAGAGAAGATAATAGCTATTTGAAATTTATACTTAAAAGCCCTGCTTTTATAGTAGCGTTGGGATTGATATTCTTAGGTTTAATATTATTTATGCTTTTTCGAGCAAAACGGATGCAGCCAATTGTTCCTTATCTTACCAAAAATAAAAACATGTCCCTGGCTTTTGCTGAAACAATTACTTCAATATATTTAGCAAAACAGCACCCGCTTGGAATTCTTCAAGTTCAACGTAAGAATTTTTATGATGCTGTGAATAAACACTTTTTCATTGATATTTCTCGCCGAACGGAAGATCGTGAAAGAGAAATTCGAATTTTAGTTGAGAAATCTACTTTGCCAGAATCTGAAATTAGAGATTTATTGCTCTTATTTGAGCCTACAGCAAAATCAGTAATTAACAATCAATATATTGTTGAAGTTGCAAAAAAACAACGGGCTTTTTATTTGCAAACGGGGATGATTTCATTTAAAATGTTGGAACGAATTGAAAATCAAACATTTTTAATTCAACGTAATTTATGGATTTCTTATCTACTTTTGTTAAGTGGAATTTTTGTTATTTTACTCGGATTCTATTACTTGGTTTCAGCTATTGGAATTGGAATCTTGCTCTGGCCTTTGGGAGTATTAATAACAGCAATAGGAATTAGAAGATTAGTGAGACCATTATTAACTATTGATTTTGAATCAGTTAATTACTATCCTATTTTCGGGAAGAAAAAAGTATTATCGATAAAAGATCTTTTGCATATTTCTCGCATAAATAATGGAATTCAAATGCAATTCACAAACAATAGAAAAATAACGATAATAAACCTTGAATTAAACGGCTTTGATAAAACTCAGCTAGATAAATTTATTGCTAAACACCATCAATTAGAAGTAGGATGAATGAAGAAATAAATAATACGGAAGGGCAGGAGGAAAATGATTTTTCCAAATACATGCCAAATGAATCGACCGAAAATGAATCGGTTAATCAACCAATTGAACCAGTTTTAGCAAAAGTAGAACCTGATTCTTATGGATTTGAACGCCAAAATCCTGATTTGGTTTGGGTAGCATCGAAAGTAAATGATGTGCGCCTTGAACTTTCTCGCTTTGTTATTGGTCAACACAACATGGTTGAATTAATGATTGCAGGAATTTTTACGAATGGACATCTTTTATTGGAAGGGGTGCCTGGTGTTGCAAAAACCTTGTCTTCAAAAGTAATGGCGAAAGCGTTGGATGTTGAGTTCTCAAGAATTCAATTTACACCCGATATGATGCCTTCTGATGTTCTGGGTACAAGCGTTTACAATATGAAAGATTCAACCTTCTATTTTAAAAAAGGACCAATTTTTTCAAATATTGTATTAATTGATGAAATAAACCGTGCCCCAGCTAAAACACAAGCTGCTTTATTTGAGGTAATGGAGGAACGTCAAATTACATATGATGGAACAATGTATCCAATGAGTTTTCCTTTTTTAGTAGTCGCAACTCAAAACCCGATTGAACAAGAGGGAACATACAATTTACCTGAAGCACAATTAGACCGTTTTTTATTCAAAATAAAGTTAGATTATCCTGAATTACATCAAGAGGAAGAAATTCTTCATAAGTTCAAAAACAGTATTAAAGCGCCAGATTTAAATGAGGTTAAGCCTGTTTTTAATGCAAATGAAATTCAAAAAATTCAAGATATTGTTGGAAAAATAATCATTGAAGATAATTTGGTAAAGTACATCGCGGCAATCACACATAAAACAAGAAATCACGGTAAAATTTATTTAGGAGGATCTCCTCGTGCTTCACTTTCAATCCTCAAATCTGCAAAAGCAATTGCAGGTATAAGAGGTAGAGATTTTGTAACGCCGGAAGACATTCAGTTTGTCGCAAAACCGGTGTTAAATCACCGATTAATACTTACTCCTGAAGCGGAAATGGAAGGAATCTTAATCGAAGATGTAATCGACGAAATTATTCAAACGATTGAAGTTCCTAGATAATAAATGAGGGTTCTTTCTGCCATATTTTTAACGCGGTTTTTCTTCCTGCTTTTTGCTGGAATAATACTTTTGTTTGCAGCATCGTTTGCTGTTGAATCATTATTTGTTGTGGGAGAAATTTCTATACTTGGACTTTTTGGCTTGACCTTGTTAGATGCGCTTCTAACATTTACAACGAAAGAGCCATTAGTTGTAAAAAGGAAGGTGCAAAACCGATTGAATTTAGGAGATAGTAATGAAGTAGAATTAAATGTCACTAATCAATCTGTTCAACCAATTTCATTTCATTTGCATGAAGGATTTCCTATCGAAATGCAAGAACGTTCTAAGGTTTTTAAAGCATTTCTAAAACCAAAGGAAAAGCGTGTTTTTACCTATGAATTTACACCAAAAGAAAGAGGAGAATATACTTTTAGGAATGTGTTTATTTTAATTTCTTCAGTTTTCAATCTAATAAGCAGAAAAGTTACCATTCAACTTGAAGAATGTGTAAAAGTTTATCCTTCAGTTCTACAAATGAAGAAGTTTGAGCTATTGGTCTTTCAAAAACAAAAAACAACTTCAGGAATTAAGAAAATTAGACGAATTGGAAATACGAGTGAGTTTGAACAGATAAAAAACTATGTTCAAGGTGATGAGGTAAAAACGATCAATTGGAAAGCTACAAGTCGACGAAATGAATTGATGGTGAACCAATACCAAGAAGAAAAATCGCAACATATTTATTGTATCATTGATAAAAGTAGAAACATGCAAGTTCAATTTGAAGGATTAAGCATGTTGGACTATTCGATCAATTCTACGTTGGTTTTTGCAAATATTGCGTTACGAAAGGGAGATAAAACTGGATTAATTACCTTCTCAGATAAAATTGGAACACAATTACCAGCTGATAAATCTGGTGGGCAAATGCGCAGAATTATTGAAGAATTGTACAATCAAAAAACGCATTACCTTGAACCGAACTATGAATTGTTATATCAATCTGTTCGAAGAACTATCAAGACACGTTCTCTTTTAGTGTTATTTACCAATTTTGAAACAGAATTCGCTATGAGAAGAGCATTGCCGATGCTTAGAAGATTAAATCAAAAGCATGTGTTAGTCGTGGTATTCTTTCAAAATACAGATTTGCAAGAACTAGCTTTTCAGCAAGCGAAAAACACCAAAGAAATTTATCAATCAACTGTTGCTGAAAGAATGACATCAATGAAAGGTAGAATCACGCAAGAATTGCAAAAAAATGGGATACAAACGATTTTGACTTTGCCTTCAGAACTTTCAATAAATACGATCAATAAGTACTTAGAACTGAAAGCAAAAGGTGCTATTTAAAAAGATGACCGCATAAAATCGGCCATCTTATCTGAAAACTTAAAGTCCTGTTAACGTCCAAACTTCTATATAATTCGGAGCAGTTTTCCGAACTTTTAAATCTTTATTTTTTAATTGAACAATTTCATATGTTGAAACGGTTCCTGCAGAATCTTTCAAAATTAATGCTGTTTTAGCACTATTAAATACCCACGTTCCAACATCTGATAGTTGAAAACCACCTAGTGATACAGTAAGAGTTGCTTTACCGTCTTGGTCAAATTTATACGTATTAGTAGTGCTTAATGTTTGTGATACGTCATTAATTGTGTAGCTTTTTATTGTCCAAGTATTTACAATTCTTGCCTTTGCAGTAAGAAAAGTGAAGTTTGAACCTTCTTCGTATTTACCACAAGAGCTCACAATAATTGATAGTGCTATCATAGCTACTAAGCCTAAACCGGATAATTTTTTCATAAAGTAGTTATTAAAATGTTTGCACAAATTTAGGTAAAAAACTTTGAGGTGATAATGAATGTAAATTAGTTTTAACTGACTTATTTTATGAAGATGAACAAGGTCCTTCAAAATTTAAATTTATCTTTGCTACTCTTTGACAAAAGGAGCGAAATTGAATTGCTATGAATAGAAATGAAGATCTAATAAATCGTCGAGAATCCTCTCATCTTGGTGGTGGAAAAACGCGAATTGATAAACAGCATCAACAAGGTAAATTAACCGCTAGAGAGCGTTTAACAATTTTGTTAGATGAAAACTCTTTCAATGAAATTGGGCAGTTTGTTGAACACAGGGCAACAACTTTTGGACTTGACAAACAGCAATTTCCAGGTGATGGGGTTGTTACAGGCTTTGGAACAATTCATGGTCGTTTAGTCTATGTCTTTTCTCAAGATTTCACCGTACTTGGAGGTTCTTTATCAGAAACACATGCTGAGAAAATTTGTCGTGTGATGGATTTAGCAATGAAAAATGGTGCTCCTCTTATTGGAATCAATGATTCAGGTGGAGCACGAATTCAAGAAGGAGTTGTTTCTCTTGCAGGATATGCTGATATTTTTTATCGCAATACAAGAGCTTCTGGTGTAATTCCACAGATTTCTGTAATCATGGGGCCTTGTGCAGGTGGAGCAGTGTATTCGCCAGCATTGACAGATTTTGTTTTCATGGTTGAAGAAACTTCTTATATGTTTGTAACAGGTCCAAATGTTGTAAAAACTGTGACGCATGAAGAAGTATCTTCTGAAGATTTGGGTGGTGCAAAAACACATGCTGAAAAATCAGGTGTCAATCATTTTATCGCTGCAAATGATGTGGAATGTTTGAAAAAAGTGCGAGATTTAGTGACATATTTCCCTCAAAATGCTAATGAATTACCTCCTCAACCAAAGCAATTTGAATTTAACACTTCCAAACTAGAATCAATTAAGCACATTATTCCGGAAAATATTAATGTTCCTTATGATATTAGAAAAGTTGTTGATTGTGTAATTGATGATGCTAGTTTTCGTGAAGTTCAAGAAGATTTTGCAAAAAATATTGTAGTTGGTTTTGCCCGTTTAGAGGGAAGAACATTAGGAATTGTTGCAAATCAACCGGCGGCAATGGCAGGAGTTTTAGATATTGATGCTTCACGGAAAGCTGCTCGTTTCGTGCGTTTTTGTGATTCATTTAATATTCCATTACTTGTTTTCGAAGATGTTCCAGGGTTTTTACCAGGAACGGAGCAAGAGTGGCGAGGAATTATTACGCACGGAGCAAAATTATTGTATGCTTTTTCAGAAGCAACAGTTCCTAGAATTACAGTAATTACTAGAAAAGCTTACGGTGGTGCTTTTGATGTAATGAATTCTAAAAACATTGGTGCTGACATGAATTATGCATGGCCAACAGCTGAAATCGCTGTTATGGGTGCAAAAGGTGCTGCTGAAATTATTTTTAAGCGTGAAATTGCAGATGCTGCCAATCCAGAGGAGAAATGGAAAGAAAAAGAGGCTGAATATGCTGATCTTTTTGCAAATCCATACCGTGCAGCTGAAAGAGGAATAATTGATGATGTTATTTTACCTGAAGAAACACGTTCAAAATTGATTGCAGCCTTCAAAATGTTGGAAAATAAAAGTGAAACATTGCCTTTCAAAAAACATGGTAATATTCCTTTGTAAGTATTTTTACGTATTTCTTAATTTTTCAAAAGACCGAACCGACGAATTATATTTAATAAACTATATAATTGTAAACCAAAATTTAGATCAATGTTAAAATTTTATTCTGCAAGTACCCGTATTATTAATACCCGAAGAGGTGTTCAAGAATGCTTAGAGTCCTCAATGGGGGATGATTTCGGAAAAAGTAATTTATTAATTTTTCATGCATCAATTGGCCATGATTTTCAAGAATTAGTGGACGAAGCTAAAATTCTTGTTCCTAATGCACGTATTCTGGCAGCTTCTTGCTGCGGAATAATTGGAAAGGAAGGCGTTAGTGAATCGATGAAAGATATGGCTTTAATGGCTGTGGAAGGAAATGAATTCGCTGTTGCTTCCTGTGATCAAATTTTTGGTCACAATTCCTATGAAAAGGCTTTAGCAATGGCGCATGATTTGAAAGCTCAAAACCCAGCAATTAATATGTTGTATTTCTTGGCTTCTGGAATTGATATTGCAAATGATCTTTGTATTAAGGCTTTTGAAGAGGTTTTTGGTGCTGACACAACAATTTTTGGTGCTACATCATCTGATAATATGAAAGGATTTATCAGTTTTCAGGCTGTTGATGATAACGTATATGAGCACGGTGCTTATGTGGTTGGTTTTGCAGATCCGACTTTAAAAGTTGAAACGCAAGCAACTCATGGTTTTGTCGCTATTGGTGAACCATTGATTGTTACAAAATCAGAAGGGAATATTATTAAAGAGTTCAATGGAAAGCCAGCATGGACTGAATATTTGAATCGACTAGGATTAAATAATACGGCTGATTGTGGTGATACTATTCCGATTGGAGCGTTAGGTGAAAAATTATCAGCAGAATTAGCGGTGGAATACGGTAACCAACATTTACTGCGCGTTGTTACGAAGCATGTTGGAGATGATATGTATTATGCTACTGCTGCTTGTCCAGAAGGAACAAAATTGTGGTTAACAACGCGGGATGAAGAACTAATCTTTAGTGAGATGGACCGTCTTGTGTCTGATGTAATTGAGCGAATGGATGGGAAAAAAGCAGTTGCGGTATTTCATGCAGACTGTTTAG
>JBIIWQ010000046.1:0-10388 GCA_044338805.1 Crocinitomicaceae bacterium | reverse complement strand
AAGATAAATGGAGGGTTTAGAAATAATTCATATATTGATTTTGTCGGGTCCGATGGAATGGCTACTCCTATTAATAATCTGGATATTCCTAATGATAGTACTCTCGGATTTATTTCGCTATCTATAAATCGAAATCAAGGATATGGCGCACTGTTTTTTTTAGGCAATAGTGGGGCGTTTACGCCTCTTTATGCTACCAGATCCGTTGGAAGTAGTTATAATAATGGCGCGATGCGTTTTATAGGTTATAATGGTTCTAGTTTTACTTTTGACATTCAAGCACCCAATTCAAGTCACAAAATAATCACAGGTATTAATACTAATATATCTGCAAAACTATTTTCTAGTGGTATTCAAATGTCAACTTCAACGGCAAGTGTAATTCCAGTTGCGTCTGGCGCAACCTTGAAAATTGGCAGTAATCAGGATTTTCAAGATAATTATAATGGAGGGGTACATGAATTTATAATGTTAAAAAACACTTCGGATACAAGCGTTTATCGCAAAATTGAAAAATTTATAGATTGTCGCTATGTGCCTAGAGCAAATTTAGGGGGTAATGTTTTTAAATATAATGGGTTTTGTGATTCAACAATCACACTTTCACCAGGCTCGGGTTTTTCTTCTTATACCTGGTCTACAGGTGCAACAAGTCCAACATTAAGTGTAAATACATTTGGGACTTATTCTGTAACTGTAGTTGATGAATTTGGATATATTCATTTTGATCAAATTGATTACAAGCCAAATCTATTTTTACGATATCCTTCTACAAATTTTATTTGTTCTGGAGATTCAGTTGTTTGGGACACTCAAATTCCTTCTGGGTATACTGTGCATTGGTCAGATGGAACTACTGGATCTGTTAAATATGTTTCCTCCGCAGTAACTCTTTCATACCAAGTAATGGATGCATCTCTATGCTCTTATCCAAGTGAAGCGGTTACATTTTTTGTTGATAATTATGAGCAATTTGTTACACTTGGAAACGACACAACCTTGTGTGCAAATAACCTTATTGCCTTGCAAAGTGGTGCTGCAGAAACAGTTTCATACATTTGGCCAACGGTAACTCCAAATAATCAAGCAAATTATTCCGTTGTTACAACTGGTGATTATTGGGTGGAATCAACGAATGTGAATGGCTGCGTGGCGCGCGATACAATATATGTTACGGTTTCTGGAGTGGCTCCTATTGCAGATTTTTCATTCTTAGGTCAATGCCAAAATGCGAATGTTGCATTTACAGACGGCAGTGCTCCTATTGGTGCGGATTTGATTGCCTCTTGGACGTGGGATATGGGAGAAGGTACCGTTCTAAGCGCGCAAGATCCGGGACATACATATACAACACCGGGGATTTATACTGTTGAATTGTACGTGGAGTCAATTGGTGGCTGTGGTGCTTTTCACACAGAAACAGTGACTGTTCATGGATTGCCAACGGCGTCATTCACAAAGGTTGGATATTGTTCAGGCCAATCCGTGCAATTTACAAACACGAGTACAGCAGGGGATTCCCCAATTTCTGCTTATTTGTGGAATTTTGATCAACCATTGACAGGTGCAGCGAATACATCGGTTGTTCCAACACCATATAGAAACTTTGATATTGCAGGTACCTACAACATCTCATTGCAAGTTACCGATACAAATGGATGCGTGAATGATACCATTATACCATTAGTCATTGATCAATCACCTGTAATTACATTTACGGCTCCTGATGCCTGCGCGAATGCCCAAATTGCATTTACAAACTCCAGCATTGTTGAAACACCAGCGACCTATTTGTGGGATTTTGGAGATTTAACAAGTTCAATTCTTGCGGTACCAGTTAAATATTATTCGAATACGGGTGTGCATACAATTACCTTAACTGCAACCGCTGGTAACGGCTGTGTGAGCACTTTGCAAAAACAAATGAACGTAAATCCAAATCCTTTTGCTTCGATGAATGTTGGTCCAATGTGTAAGGGTACATATACTAGTTTGACAGACAACTCAGCGATTGTATCTGGAAGTGTTGTATCCTCTCTGTGGATCTTAAATACGACAGATTCATTAACAGGACCAGCGAATAATTTTATATTTAATAGTTTGGGTCAACAACAAATTGTGTTGCAAGTAACATCGGACATGGGCTGTAAAGCAATGGCAAACCAATTTATCGATATTGTTGAAGAATTAGATGCAAGCTTTACTGCTTCTTCTTCCATTATTCCTGCTGGAGAACCTATTACATTTACAAACACAACAGCAACATTGAGTATTGTATCTTGGGATTTTGGTGATGGAAATTCGTTGAATTTTGTTTCCCCAACAACGTATCAGTACGGAAGTAATTATATTGATTCAACTGTTACTGTCAACATGTTTGTTTCGAATGTCTTGGGTTGTATGGATACTGCAACGATGCAAGTTTCGATTCAACCGATTCGTTTAGACCTGTCTCTTTCTAACTTGTATGTTCAAGAAATCAATGGTTTCTATACAATCGGCATTGAATTGAAAAATGAAGGTTCAGTAACAATTACAGAAGCTAATTTAAAAGTGCTCTTACCGGATGGACCAGTGGCTTCCGAAGTGTGGAATGGGAATTTAATCCCAGGCGCAAGTGTGATCTACATTTTTAATTCTTCCATTGATGCATATATACCATCAACAAATAATGAAGAAGCTTTTTTATGTGCAACAGGTGTTGGTTTTGATATGAATAACAATGCAGAAGTATTTTTAGAAAACAATAAAGTGTGTAAAAACCTTGTTGGAGAAGCGGTCGTTTTATTGCCTATTTATCCTAATCCAGCCAGCAATCAAGTAACCATAGAAATGCTAATCACACTAGATGCTGATGTTTCATTGGAATTATTGGATGCACGTGGTCGCTTAATCAAAACCATTTTACCAACACAATCTTTAGCATCTGGTCTTTATACCTATGATGTTGACATTTCTCAAATTCAAGCAGGAACGTATTTTGTGCGAATGAGAAATGGGGATGTTGATGTTGTGAATAAATTGATTATTAGTAATTACTAGTTATAAGTTGCTAATTACTAGTTAATAATTACCATAAAAATCGGCTTCAATTTCATGTAAAGTGAAAAGAGAAAGTCCTCCCCTTGGTCCCCTTTCGATAAACTCAAGGCGACGACGCCTCCAAAGGGGGAAAGTTTGATTCATCGAAAACACAGAGATCTTCAGTTTAGAAGGAGTTTTTGAGTCTCCCCTCTTGAGAGGGGATAAAGGGGAGTGGCATAAATATTTGTTTTTTATCCTTTTGATTTTCATTAATAAACCACTGAACCACCTCCCTTGGTCCCTCCTCAAGGAGGGAAAGATCTCATGAACCATTTTATCCTAGGGATTGCTGAATCTATTTTTGAAAAGGAGAGGTTACATTTTTTCAAAAAATCAAGTCTATGTTCTATGCTCTATGCTCTAACATCGACAGCGGTCTATCCTCTTACTCTAACCCCTATCCTCCAATTCCTTTTTCCCCTTCTTCTCCGTTATATAATGCGCTGTCAATACAATCACTAAAAAAGGCAATATTGGTGCTTTGAACCGCACGAGTACACCAAATAAAATAGAGGTGAACCCAGCAAAAAAGGCAAGAATTACTGCGAAGAAAAAAGCGAAAATGAGGAATTCATGCTGTCGAATGCGTTTGATGCGTTCAAAAACCTTATTACTTATGAGAAACCTCAAGGTATAAAAGATTAAAACCACGCTTTCAATTCCATTTAAAAAGAGCGAAACACTGAGTGCTTCCCATATATAGGGACGATAAAATCCTGCAAGCACCGAAGCCGGAAAAGCAGCGACCATTCCTGCGGGACTGTAATCTGTTACCCCTAAATCATAGCGGTTGGTACCATAGTTTTTATTGGTAGTCATATCCTGGTTGATAACGGCCGCTTCATTTAAAAATTCATCAGCAACTGAACTTTGGAAGAAAACAAGAATGGCACCAATTCCAACCATCGCAACAAAAAAACGGAGTAAAAATCTTTCAAATTTTCTGTTCTCAAGTTTTTTAGCAAGGCGCGAGCTATACGCAAACAACAAAGGAACTAGCAGAGCAGCAACAAGAAAAGACCTTACTTGAATAATCACATAGAGACAGAGTAGTAATAGGATCCAATTTTTTATCTTTCCTTTGGTCTCTTTTGATAGAATTTTGTGCAGGTTATGAAGGAAATAACAAATTGCTACAAAAACCAAGGTGTCTTTTGATATTCCTCCGCACCAAAAGCTCAAGGAAGGAATAAAGAAAATAGCGAGCGCCAAATGCCAGTCTTTGTGTAAGTTATAACTTCGAGCCAATTCAAACAACTTCCATGACGCATTTGTGGTTATAAATGCAAAAATGATAGACATTAAAATGTATCCTTTGAACGTCACAAAAGTGAAGATTGAGGCAATTTTGCTGATGAAAAAACTTTCAGTTTCCATATACACCCTACCATCAGGATAACCAGTATTTGGATTGAAATTTTTATACAGGTTGCGCGCATCATTGGATTGAAAAATCTCTTCAAAATAACCGAATGGGTTTTCCCAAAAGAGGTTATTGAGTTTAACCGCTCCATCCCAAAAACCGATAGAATCTCCCCCAGCTCCATAAGAAACAATGTAAAAAATGGCATTTGCCATTACAAAAAGCACTTTAAATGAAAATGCAGGGATGTAATATTTGTAATGTTCTAATTCATTGTTTCTTCTGTTTCTCAGATAGGCAATAATCAATAAAAGCGTAAAACCTAAAAATGCAGAAAGAATATCTATAGGAGTAAAGAAAGTATAGTTTTTATCAATTAGAAACTGAGCACTATTCATTGATGGTATATTGTTTTCGTCAAAAATACATTTTTTTCTAGAGAATAGACTTGGGGGTTAGAACATAGACATGATTTGGGTAATGTAAAATAGTGTTTTCGAATCTCCCCCTTTGGAGGGGGATAAAGGGGGAGGATGCAAAAGATCCTTTTTAATATCCTAAGAGATGAAAGCATGAGAAGTAAAAGTCGGATTCAATTTTTTGAAAAGCAAGAGAGAAAGTCCTCCCCCTTAGTCCCCCTCCAAAGGGGGAAAGATCTCACGAATCAATTTATTTTTGGGATTGCTGAATCTATTTTTGAAAAACTAGAGAAGTTATTTTTTAGTAGGAGTTTTCGAATCTCCCCCTTTGGAGGCGTCGCCTTGAGTTTATCGAAAATGGAATAAGAGGGTGGATGCAATGGTGCGATTTTAGGCTTTCAATTCTCATTATTTTCACAGCAGAACACCTCCCTTGATCCCTCCTCAAGGAGTGAAAGTTCCAACGAACCAATTTATTTTTGGGATTGCTGAATCTATTTTTGAAAAACTAGAGAAGTTATTTTTAGTAGGAGTTTTAGGTTTCCCCTGTTGAGACGATGTGTTGAGCTAGTCGAAATAGGGGATAAAGGGGAGTGGCGTATAGATTCGTTTTTAGCTTTTCGATTTTCAATAGTATTACTAGTGAACCACCTCCCTTGATCCCTCCTCAAGGAGGGAAAGCCCCCACGAATCAATTTATTCTTGGGATTATAGAATCTATTTTTGAAAAACAATAGTTTACATTTTTTCAAAAGAACAAGTCTATGCTCTCGGTTCTAACAGCGTAGCGGTCTATGTTCTATTCTCGGTTTTAACAGCGATAGCGGTCTATGTTCTTTTTAAACTTATTCATGATGATACGGTTCTCCTTTCAAAATAGTCATTGCACGGTATAATTGTTCAAAGAAAATCATGCGTACCATTTGATGAGAGAAGGTCATTGAGGACAAACTAATTTTTCCTGCAGCTGCAGCATATACTTCATCCGAGAAACCATAAGCGCCGCCAACAACAAATGCAATTGCTTTTCCTCCAGCATTAAATTTTTGTTGCAGAAATTGAGAAAACTGAACGGAAGAATACATTTTTCCATGTTCATCTAATAGGATGATGCTATCGCCTTGCTGAATTTTTGAAAGAATTTCCTTTCCTTCCTGTTCTTTAATTTGATCAAACGTCAGCTTTTTAGCATTTTTCAGATCAGGAATTTCAATGCGTTCAACAGCAACGTAATGTTTTAAGCGTTTCAAATATTCGGTTTCTCCTTCTTCTAAAAAAGATTTCCCAGTTTTTCCTATACAGATGAATTTTACTTTCATGTTGTAAATATAATTAGAGGATATAACATAGCGATGCACTGAGCTGGACTCCAACTGAGTTTATCGAAGTGCCGAAGTGAGGCTAGAAGTTAGATTTAATTCCAACGAATCAATTTATTCTTTGGGTTTTAGGTTTCCCCTCTTGAGACGATGTGTTGAGCTAGTCGAAATAGGGGATAAAGGGGAGTGGCTTAAAGATTAGTTTTTAGGTTTTCGATTCTCATAATTTTTAAGAATGAACCACCTCCCTTCATCCCTCCTCAAGGAGGGAAAGATCCCACAAATCAATTTATTCTTGGGATTGCTGAATCTATTTTTGAAAAACAAGAGATTAGTGTCTTTACAAAAGATCAAATCTATGCTCTATGTTCTAACAGCGCAGCGGTCTATGTTCTAATTTCTATGCTCTTTGTTCTATCAGCGACAGCGGTCTATGCTCTATTTAAAAAAAAAAGGCACTGTTTTTGCTTGTTTTAAAAATAAAAAAAATACAAAATGGGTTTTCTTTATGTTTTTTTAACATCTATCATCTTGTCACTGACTGCACAAAGTGATATTCCATATTCAAGTATTGAAAAGGCTTTTATTTCGAATGATGCTGCTGTTATTGTTGCTTTAGGGAAGGATAAAATGTTGATTAATATTCTTGGAAAAGAAGGCGCTTATAGCCAATCGCAAGCCAACTTAGTTTTAAAAGATTTCTTCACTAAAAAACCTGGGTCAACATTTAAATTCATTTTCAAAGGAAAAGAATCTACAGATGGATCATTTGCAATTGGAACCTATGATAGTAAAGGAGAAAGTTACCGCGTGACATTACATTTCAAAAAAATTGGAGCTGATTTCAAAATTGAAAGTTTGATAATTGAAAAAGCATAATCCATAGTTGCTAGTTACAAGTTGAAAAAATTGCTAGTTGCTAGTTACAAGTTGATTGGGAATAAAACATATCCTACTGGTTCAAAAACTAGTAATTTGTAATTAGCAATTAATAACTTTCAATTGGTTCAAAAACTAGTAACTTGTAATTAGCAACTAATGACTAATAACTAATAATAATAGAGTTCCTCTTCTTACCTTTGTGTTATGATAAATGAAATAATCGATAATGCTTTATTGGAGGATATTGGTGAAGGAGATCATTCCACACGTTCATGCGTACCTGAAGCTGCCAAGGGAAAAGCTCATTTGCTTGTTAAAGAAGACGGAATTCTTGCTGGAGTTGAATTAGCAGAGATTATTTTTCATCGATTTGATCCTACCTTGAAACTTGAAATCTTAATGAAAGATGGTACTCCTGTGAAAAAAGGTGATATTGCTTTTTATGTTTCAGGAAGTTCTCGTTCAATTTTATCTACTGAAAGATTAGTGCTTAATTTTATGCAACGAATGAGTGGTATCGCTACTCAGACAAATAAAATAGTTTCGATAATTGAAGGTTGTAATACCAAATTATTAGATACACGTAAAACAACTCCTGGAATTCGTTACATGGAAAAATGGGCTGTTCGAATTGGTGGTGGTTGTAATCACCGATTTGCGCTGTACGATATGATCATGCTAAAAGACAATCATGTTGATTACGCTGGTGGAATTATTCCCGCAATTCAACGTGCAAACGAATATCTAAAAGAGAACAACAAAGACCTTAAAATTGAAATCGAAGTGCGCAATGAAATGGAATTAACTGAAGTCTTATCTATTGGAGGAGTTGATCGCATCATGCTTGACAATTTTACGCCCGAACGAATTTCAAAAGTTTTACCGTTAATACCTTCTCAATACGAAACAGAAGCATCGGGAGGAATTACTATGGACAATATTCGTGCTTTTGCAGAAACGGGAATCCAATTTATTTCTGTCGGAGCGCTTACGCATTCAGTTAAAAGCTTAGACATGAGCCTCAAGGCTACTTTTGTATAGGTTTTTTCTTAGTTACAAGTTGCTAGTTACAAGTTACAAGTGATGAGAGATGAGTTTTCTATGTGTACTATGTACTTATGTGGTTTAAATTTGAGTGTTGAGTGTTGAGTGTTGAGTGATGGGTTTTCTATGTGAACTATGTACCTATGTGGTTAAAATTTGAGTGGTGTTCAGTGATGAATTTTGAACTAGCAACTAGCAACTTGTAACTCGCAACTATTCTAGAGCTCATCATCCAACAGATCACTTTTCTCAGAAGTGCTTCCATCAATTTTTGGAGTATAAATAAATGAAACACCAACAATCGTCATTCCACCAAGAATAATGTACAATGCGAATGACCAATGCATAATCATTGCTGCGAGTCCAATGAATACTATTAAACTGCCAAACCAATAGAAAAAGTTAAAGTTCACATCTTGTTTCCCGAATCGAAATGAAAGTAAGTTTAAGAGGATAGCACTTGACCCAACAATTAAAAAAACCAATTTTGCAATCGATTTAGGAATCAAATTAGCACCAATATTCGTAAAAAGCACAATTGCCATTAAAAAAGAAATTCCGAAACAGATTGCTGCAATGCGTTTTAAGATCATGAGGTAAATATAGTAAAACGAAAAGACGAATTGTAAAAATCGTTAAGTTTTATAGTGCTCCAAAACCAGATTATTATTAAATTACTATTTTCACCACTAGTGAGGGAATTACATCCTGCAAAATTTAAAAGTATCATGAAGAGTAGACTAATAATTATCGGTTTAATAATTTCCCAATTTTCATTTTCACAAAGTGAATTGGATAAAGTTGTGAATGGCTCCTGCGCTTGTATCACCGAATCTACTGCAGATGTTTTTGATTATGATAGTTATTTGAGTTTAATTATGGACTGTGCTTCACCTTTGATTATTCAAAATACCAATGAGTTAGCAAGAGAATTAGGAATCACTGAAAAAGATGAAATGGCAGCAATTGAACAAATTGGATCGAAAGTAGGTGAGAGATTGGTGGTTGAATGTGAACAATTTACTGAACTAACATTTAAAATTCTTGGCGAAGATTCTGAAATGATGAACGATGTAATTGAAGAAATTAAAGAAGATGAAACGGAAGATTTTTTGATAGAACAAGGAACAATTCTCTCAATCTCAAATGAGATTCCATGTCTTATCACAATGAGAAATTCTCAAGATGAAACGTTGAATTTTTATTGGATGGAACCTATAAATATCAATGAACAATTTGTAACGAATCCCGATTCTTTAAAAGGTAAAAAAGTAATGATTGTTTTTTATTTAGGAGAAGTTCATAATCCTAAAATAGGAGCATATCAAGCACGAAAAATTTTGACTGAATTAACAGTTGAATAGTTATTCTAAATTCTAAAATAATTCTTTGAAGAAAAATCAGTGCATCTCACTTTGTGGCTGCCTTTGGCGGTGTGGCTTATTAATTTTTTATTTAGCCTTTAATAAACGTGCATTTTTATAATTATGAATGTCTAACAAGAAATCACTGTCTTCTTCCAATTTATTTCCAATTACAACTATTGACGCCCCTGCAGTGTGGCAATTTTGAATTTGATCAATAGTTTTGATTCCACCACCAATAATAATCGGAAGATTCAATTCCTTGATACTTGAAATAATTTGAATCGGGACAGAATATTTTGCTCCACTCCCAGCATCCAAATAAAGAACTTTTTTACCCTGCAATTTTCCTGCAATTGCAGTATTCTTGACGATTGATATTTTATCTCTTGGAATTGGTGTTGTTTGACTAACATAAGCAACAGAAGACTGCGTTCCACCATCAATTAATAAATAAGCCGTTGGAATAATTTCTATATCCATTTGGATCAATTCAGCTGCTGATTCAATATGATGTCCTATTAAATAATCCGGATTTCTACCGGATAATAAACTTAAATACAACAAACCATCTGCCTTGGGGGAAATTTGGTTGGACGAACCTGGAAAGATAATAAGTGGAATTGTAGAATGCTCTTTTATGAAATCAACCGTTAAGTTGAATTGAGCCCGAGTGACGGTGCTTCCTCCAATAAAAATAAAATCAATTCCAGCGAATGCCGCTTTTTTTAAAAGTTCCAACAAAAAAGGGCCATTATCCGATTTTTCAGGATCAATTAATACAGCAATTGAATTTGATTTGGAAGCTATAGCGTTTAAAATAGTCATGGTTCTATTATACATGAATCACTGCTGACACAAATAATTAAGTCATTTCGAACAAATGTAGTTAATTCAACTTTAATTTTTTCAT
>JBIIWQ010000333.1:0-2742 GCA_044338805.1 Crocinitomicaceae bacterium | reverse complement strand
ACTAATTGCTTATCAATTAACCATGAAATTTTTATTCGGACTAATATTTATTTGTGTTTCTAGTTTTTCCTTTTCTCAAGGGGAAACAGATCAGCAATTAGCACAATATTATTATTCTAATGGTGATTTTGAAAAAGCAAAGATTTATTATGTTAAAATTTACGAGAAAGATCCATCAAAATTCAATTTCAACCGTTATTTTGATTGCTTAAATCAAACTGGTGATTTGAAGGAGGCTGAAAAGGTTCTCAAGAAACAAAGCACTGCAAATAAATACGACATTGAATACAAAGTGCTTCTAGGTCAATTTTATGAAGACACTAAAGAAACAGATAAAGCCCAAAAAATTTATACTGATTTAATTGATAACCTTGAAACAGATCCAGCTTCAATCATTGCTTTGTATAATGCATTTAAATCAAAAGGTAGAAATGATTTGGCCTTATCAACAATTGAAAAAGGTAGAAAATTATTAAAAGACGGCTATCCATTGCATTTTCAGTTTGCTGAACTTTATGGAGCGATGGGACAAACGGAAAAAATGATTGGCGAATATCTTGACTTACTCGATTTTCAATCAAGCTATGCATCCACTATTCAAACAGTTCTTGCCCGCCAAATTGATTTCACATCTTCAGTATCAAAAGAATATGATTTTCTAAAAAATGCTTTACTTGAGCGAATTCAAAAGAAACCAAATGAATCAATTTATTCAGAAATGTTAGTCTGGTTATTTATTCAGAAGAAAAATTTTACTGGAGCCTTGGTGCAAGTCCAAGCCATGGATAAAAGATTAGGCGAGCAAGGAAGAACTGTGCTAGAATTAGGTAAAATGTGCGTTGAAAATAAGGAATATGAAACAGCACGTAAAGCCTTCAAATATGTTATAACTTTAGGTGATGATAAAATGTATTATTATCAAGCTGAAAATGCATTATTGAACACGCGTTTTTTAGAGGTTACAACAAATCGGAATTACTCTGCAGAGGAATTGCAATCCACCATATCTGATTACCAAACAACCTTGTTACGTGTAGGCAAAAAAAGATCCTCAATTCCCTTAATCATTGAACTAAGCCACATTCAAGCTTTTTATGCAAATCAAGCGACTGAAGCAATTACATTATTGACTGAAGCACTTTTAATTCCAGGAATCACGGACATGCAAAAAGCAGAATTAAAAATGCAACTTGCTGATATTCATGTTTTGCATGGAGATATTTGGGAGGCGTCTTTGCTGTATATGCAAATTGAAAGCGAGTTGAAATTTGAACCCATTGGACATGAAGCAAAATTTAAAAATGCGCGTATTTTCTATTACGATGGAGAATTCGATTTTGCCCAATCTCAATTAGGAGTATTAAAAGAATCAACTTCAAAATTAATTGCAAATGATGCGTTGAAATTGTCGATTTTAATCACTGACAACTTTGGTTTAGATAGCAATTATCAGGCAATGACTTGGTTTGCAAACGGAGATTTATTAATTGAACAACATCGATATACTGAAGCCTTTATTTTATTTGATAGCATAATTGCTACATTTCCTTACCATAGTTTAGGTGATGAAATTCTCATTCGCAAATCTAAAGCAATGCAACTTCAAGGAGATTGGACTAAAGCAATTTCTTTTTTAGAAGAATTATTGAAATATTATAAAGAAGATATTTTAGCAGACGACGCACTTTTTCAATTAGGTGATATTTATGAGAATCATTTGAATGACAAAGAAAAAGCTTCAGAATTCTATAAAACGTTGTTATTTGATTTCAAAGGAAGTTTGCACTCTGTTGAGGCTCGAAAGCGTTATCGTTCAATTCGTGGGGATGCTTCTGATGAAGAAAAAGACGATTTATAAACTTTATTCAAACAATTTAAAACTTAATTCGTTATTGAGAAATGATGAAATTTAGTTTAATCCCGTTATTGTTTATTGCTTTATCAGCTTGTTCCCAAGGAACCGAAACAGCAAATTCTAAAAAAAAGGTTCGTAAAAATCTTGATTCACTTCAAACTGCGTATTTCGCTGCAGGCTGTTTTTGGTGTGTTGAAGCGATCTTTGAATCTATTGAAGGAGTTGAAGAAGTTGAATCAGGATATTCTGGAGGATCTGAAAAAAATCCTACCTACGAATTGGTCTGTTCTGGAAAGACAAAACATGCTGAAACAGTAAAAATTTATTACGATTCATCAAAAGTGAGTTACACTGCATTGCTTGAAGCCTTTTTTGGTTCGCATGATCCGTCTACTTTAAATCAGCAAGGGCCAGATATAGGTGTGCAATACAGGTCTATTATTTTCTATGAAAATGCTCAAGAAAAAGCTTTAACAGACGATTACATTAAAAAATTACTTAATCAAAAAGCTTTTCCTGCAATTACAACAGAAGTAGTTCCTTTGGTCAAATTTTATAAAGCTGAAATTTATCATCAAAATTATGAGGAAATACATCCAGATAATCCTTATGTAAAAAGTGTTTCTCGACCGCGAATAAATGCATTTAAGAAAAAATTCAAATCTTTAATAAAAGTTGAATAACAGTTTTGTTGTTTTTTAACGACTTAAATTCAGCATAAAAAAGTTGTATCAAAAAGTCTCTATTTATTTGATGCTTTTTTTGTGAAAACTTTAGAAATTTAATTCAGTAAATATTCAGTTCATTATGGATTTTGTTCAATGAATACATATAAATATTCATATCGTAAAATATCCACAATTAATTTTCCTATTTTTAAAAAGTAA
>JBIIWQ010000240.1:0-3913 GCA_044338805.1 Crocinitomicaceae bacterium | reverse complement strand
AACAATACCGTTGCGATCAAAATCATTACACCTACAACAGCATAATATCCATAGGTATACTCTAATTCAGGCATATTTTTGAAATTCATTCCGTAAACACCAACAATAAAAGTTAATGGGATAAAAATGGCACTCACCACGGTCAAGACTTTCATAATCTCATTCATACGCTGTCCTTGAACTGCATAGTACAAATTCGCCATTCCCTCTAATATCTGCTTATTCGCGTCAATTTCTTCTAAAACAGCTTGACAATTTTCTTTCAAGTCAGTAAAATAATAGTGATTGTCTGGCTGGATAAAAGGACTTTGTATTTTATCCAATTGAAACGTCACATCTTTTAACGGTAAAACAATTTTTCGTAATTCAATCAATTTTCGTTTCTGAAATTCAATCATTTTTAACGTGTCACTGTTCGCTTCTCGAATTAATTTCAATTCAACTTTTTCAATTGAATCAGTAATATCCTCTAATACTTCAAAATAATTGTCAACGATGGCATCAAGCATTCGATACAATAAAAAATCCGGGCCTTTTAATCTTATTTTACCTCTCTTTTTCTCGATTCTGTCGCGCACATCCAAAAAGTGATCTGAACTTTTTTCTTGAAATGATATTAAATGATCTGTCCCTAATAGGAAACTAATCTGTTCCTGTTGCAACACAAAAATATTGTTTTCATCTGGCAAAGCAGATCGAATCGAAAAGAACATGTAATTCGGATATTCTTCAATTTTAGGTCGCCTTTTTTCTGTAAAAATATCTTCTACCGTTAATTTATCAATCTCAAGTCGATCACATAATTTTTCAATATTTTCTCGGTCATTTAAATTGTGAAAATTCAACCAAGAAACAAAATTGTCATCGATTTGATTCGTATTGAAATCTGTTGCAAAAAAAGCTGGAGTATTTTTCGTTACAAGAAAGAAATCAGTATCATACTTATATAATTGGCAGGTATTTGTGTTTTCCATAAAGAAATTTATTAGCCTAAGGTACTATTTAAATTATAAATGTTTCATGAGATAAGCATACAATTCAACCATCGTCATGATGTCAAATTTATACACTTTTTCATCTGGTGTATGCACATTATCTTCTGGAGCACCAATAAAACACCAATCAATTGGCAAATCAGATTTTTGTAAACTTGTCCCATCACTCCCGCCCGCTGATTCAACTTCTAATTGAAATTGAATACCTGACTTTTTAGCCAATTCAATAATACGGTTTAAATAAACTCTTCTAGGCAACCAACTATCTCGCATAGAAATTGCGACTCCTCCTCCATGCACAACACCATGCGTTACCCATGTAATATCGGAAACAAGTGCTTGTCGAACACCATAATTTCTCAATAAATAGTTTGCACAAAAGCCAACTGAATTTCCTCCATGTTCTTCATAGGTCGAAAAAACGATAGCACCATTTTCTAACGTTTTGGCGACTATTAATGCATTCCACATTCCTAATCGATTATCCAAATATGGAGATTGAATAAATTCATCCGTTTCTCTGAAATCAGGTTTAAATGTTAAAATGGTTCCTCTGTCAATTTCTCTGTCGAGAACATATTGTAAAACTTTTGAACCATCCTCATCTTCTATCACCATTAGCTCAGTTTCAATCTCACCATGAGAATCAGAACCAACCAATTGGATTCCATCAATTGTTCTTGGTCCACCAATTTTTATTAAGTCCTTACCGTATCCAACAGAAAAACCAATGCTATCCATGTGTGCATAAATTGCAGTTGTTGGATTTCCAAATACTAGTATAACGCAATCTTGAAATCCTTCACCTTCAATTATTTCAGGCTGCACTGCCCATAAAGAACAATTCGATTTCACATATTCCATTACAAATTCTTTCACCCTCGACTCGTCGCTTGAGGCACCTCTTATATCAGTAAGCTTCTTTAAAATTTCCATAATCTAATAGATTCCCATTTCTTGAATGGTTGTTTCATTTATTTTTTTTAACTCTTCTTTTAAAAACTCCTTTGAATTCAATGGTAGACTCGTGATGATTGTGCAATCCAACTCAAAATGCTGCTCCTTTATAGGTAAATGATGTTGTTTGATAAAATTCATCACTTGAGGCATTTCTGTATACCCAAAGAATATCTTTACCCATACAAAGACTTCTAGTTCAACAATTTCCCCATTCTCAATTGCTTCTTTTGCAGCAGCTTTATAGGCTTGCACTAAACCTCCAACGCCTAATTTTGTTCCACCAAAATAGCGTACCACACCAATTAATACATTCGACAAATCAAATGATTGAATTTGGCCCAAAATAGGTATACCTGCTGAATTATTTGGTTCGCCATCATCATTGGCTCTGAACACCTTCTGATCTACTCCAAAACGATAGGCATAACATAAATGTCGTGATTGATAATGATTTTTTCTCCAAGCTTCAAGAAATTCTTTTGCTTCTTGATCTGAATAACAAGCAGTTGCATAACCAATAAATTTAGATCCCTTTTCTTTATATGTTCCTTCAGTCAAAGAAACCATTGTTTTGTATGTGCTCTTTTGACTCACTTATAAATAGATTACACGAAAAAGCCATCTGTCAGTAACAGATGGCTTTTTTTGAATTTATCAATTATTGTATTGTCAATTTTTTCTCTAAGTCTTCCAAATAAACTCTAAATTGTTTATCGGTTTCAGAAAGATTTGTTACCGTACGACAAGCATGTAAAACAGTTGCGTGGTCTTTTCCTCCACAATGAGCTCCAATATTTGCTAAAGAAGATTTTGTCATTTTCTTTGAGAAGAACATTGAAATTTGACGAGCTTGAACAACTTCACGCTTACGTGTTTTAGATTTCAACATTTCAATTGGAAGATCAAAATAATCACACACCACTTTTTGTATGTATTCAATGGAAACTTCTCTAGCAGTATTTTTGACAAATTTGTCAACCATTTGCTTAGCAAGTTCTAATGTAATTGCCTTTTTATTTAATGATGCTTGAGCAAGTAACGTGTTTAAAGCACCTTCCATTTCTCTCACATTTGTATTGATTGAATACGCTAAATACTCAACAACATCACGTGGTAATTCAATTCCATTGCCATACATTTTCTTCTCAAGAATAGCGATTCGTGTCTCTAGATCTGGTGAAGCAAGATCCGCAGATAATCCCCATTTAAATCTAGATAATAAACGTTGCTCCATTCCCTGCATTTCTACTGGTGGCTTATCTGATGTTAAGATAATTTGTTTACCGTTTTGGTGCAAATGATTGAAGATGTGGAAGAAAACGTCTTGTGTTTTCTCTTTGCCAGAGAAAAATTGAACGTCATCTATAATTAAAACATCAATCATTTGGTAAAAATGAATGAAGTCGTTGGTCGTCTGATTCTTAATTGCATCAATGAATTGGTGTGCAAATTTCTCTGAACCGACATATAAAACAGTTTTACTCGGGAATTGATTTTTAATAGCAATCCCAATTGCATGTGATAAATGAGTTTTACCAAGACCAACTCCTCCATAAATTAATAATGGATTAAAAGCTGTACCTCCAGGCTTGTTTGCAACAGCATAACCAGAAGCTCTAGCTAAACGGTTACAATCTCCTTCAACAAAATTTTCAAAACCGTATGTTGGATTCAAATTTGACTCAACATTCACCTTCTTTAATCCAGGAATAATAAATGGATTACGAATTTGATTTTCATTCATATTCAAAGGCATCGAAACAGGAGCATTTTTTAATGAACGCTTATTTAATGCTGGCAATTTAACAGTATAAGGTGTAGAATTTGTGGTGTTGTTTTCCATCACAATACTGTATTCCAATGTTCCTTCCGGACCTAATTCTTTTTTAATTACTTTTTTGAGCAAAACGATATAGTTTTCCTCCAACCATTCATAGAAAAAATGTGAAGGAACTTGA
>JBIIWQ010000239.1:0-3939 GCA_044338805.1 Crocinitomicaceae bacterium | reverse complement strand
TTAAAGTTAAGATAGATAAAGATTTAGTTGACAAACAAATTGATGATTTACGTCGTCGTTATGGGAAACTTCTTTCAGTTGACGTTATTGAAGATCGAGACATGATATTGGCACAATTCGTTGAGTTAAAAGAAGATGGTTCAATATTAGAAGGTGGAATACTGCATTCTTCAACAATTTCAATGGAATATGTTGTTGATGGCAAAGTGAAAAAAGAATTGCTTGGAAAAGTGAAGAATGATAAAGTTGTTGTGAAACCATCAACTGTTTCTCGTGGTGATAAAGATACCGCTGCAATGCTTGGAATTAAGGAGGAAGAATTATCAACCATTTCGGATAAATTTCAGATGACAGTCAATGAAATTAAAAGAATGGAATTGGCTGAAATGAATCAAGAGCTTTTTGACAAGCTTTTTGGTCCTGCAGCAATTACTTCTGATAAAGAATTGAGAGAAAGAATTTCAGTTGATATGGGTGGTATGTTTTCAGGAGATTCAGATCGCCTTTTGACACGCGAGATTTTTAATGATTTGATTGATAAAACGAAAGTTGAATTGCCAAATAGATTTTTGAAACGTTGGATTAAATTGTCTCAAGAAACGCCAATTACAGATGAGCAAATTGATTTGGAATTTGATAATTATTTAAAAAACTTGAAATGGCAATTGATTCAAGGAACAATTTTTAGAGAAAACAAAATCGGTTTAGATAATCAAGAAGTAATCGAATTTACTAAAAGTTTATTGATAAGTAATTTTGCTCAATATGGTATTCCAGCTCCTGAAGAAAAAGAGTTATTGGCTTCTGCAATGCAAGTATTACAGAATAGAGAAGAAGCGAACCGAGTGTACGATATGTTGGCTGAACAAAAGTTAACACAGTATTTTAAAAGCACTGTAAAATTGAATGAGAAGGAAGTTTCTTACGATAAATTCGTGGAAATGGCTTCTAAATAATTTAAACCGAAATCATATTATTACTCTCAGTGAAAGCTGAGAGTTTTTTTATGTTCTTTTTTCATAGAATCTTTTGATTAATTTTACATACGAAAAAAAGTGAGGGTAACAATTATGTCAAAATCAATCAATTTTAGGATAAAGTTTTATAGCTCGATTGCTTTACTATGTTTATTTGTTTCCAATTCACTAGCTCAACCGTCATCCATCAACCGTAAAAAAAATCCATATTCTTGGATGTTTGGGCTCAGTTGGAATGTTGTTGACGATGATGGACAAGCTTTTTCTAATTTATTTGATGTAAAAGGTTCATGGAATTATCTTCCTTATCCAACAAGAATTTCGATTGACAAATACCTTAAAAAAGGCTGGAGTTTGGAAGGAATGGTTGCGTATAACAAATACACTTCTTCGAAACTAATCAATGATACAACTGGTTTATCTGGAATTTTTGTTTCAGGTGATTTTCATGTGAAATACAGTTTTTATTGTTTTTTCGCTCCAACAAAATGGTTCGATCCCTATCTGTCAGCAGGGATAGGAGTGACGTATAGACAAGTGATGTCTTCTCCAATTACACCGACATGCAACATTGCTCTTGGGGCTAATTTTTGGTTTTCAAAATCATGGGGACTTCAAGTTCAAACAATGGGAAAATTAGGTTTGGTCTCAGATATATATACTTCCAAAACAGATTACTTACAACATACTGTGGGTGTAGTTTACCGAAAACAACCTAAACGAAGACATAGCAGAAACAACAAAAAACGCTATAATTGGACCAAAGAAACGCAGAAGTATAAGCGCAGAAATACGTAAATATTTTTTATTGAAAATCAAAAAAGCCATCCGTCCGTCAGCTGACGGACGGATGGCTTTTTTTGTAACAGTGGTAGTTTAAGCTTATCTGTGACTAGTTTAAGCCTGTTTCAAAATTCATTAATTGATGCGCAATTAAAATTTAAGACCAGAATTTACATGTGTAAATGAGGATGTTAAATTTTTTAAGCAACGAAGAGTAATGGATTTTGCAACAGTCTTATTATTTAATTTCTATATCAAATGGCATAATCATTTGTATTCCAGTCATCGATTCAATTCTTTTTAATTGTTGATAGTACCGAATTAATTCTTCTGGCATTTTTTGCTGTGAAACACTTATTTCATCATTCTTCTCGTCATTGAATTGCTCGAATAATGCAGCCCATTTGTCTTCTTTTTTCAATGGATAATACAATACTTTTTGAGTTTTGATGTCACTTGCGGTTGCGGCGTAATTAATCGCGTCTGTAATTCCTCCAAGTTTGTCAACTAATCCAAGTTTCAATGCGTCACGACCTGTCCAAACACGTCCTCGAGCAATTACATTTACTTGTTCTGTTGTCATTCCTCGGCCTTCAGAAACACGTGTTAAAAATTGCGAATAAATTGCATCGACTTCTTCTTGAATGATTGTAAATTCTTCTTCTGTCAATTTACGATTCGTTGTCATCACTGAATGTTGATTCGTAGCAGCACGGTCAAAGGTCATTCCTAATTTATTAGACAACATTTTGCCCGTATAAGGAATCATTCCGAAAACACCAATTGAACCGGTAATTGTTGTTGGTTCAGCAAAAATCAATGTTGCTGGTGCTGCAATGTAATATCCACCTGATGCAGCAACGTCACCCATGGAAACAATCACCTTTTTAACCTTGTTCGTTAATTTTACTTCTCTCCAAATTTCCTCACTTGCTAAAGCACTTCCTCCTGGACTATTAATTCTAAAAACAACAGTTTTGATTGTGCTATTTTTTCTAACATCTTGAAATAGTTTACATATTTCTTTTGAGGATAATTCTTCACCATTTGTTGAAACTGCTCCTTCAGAAAGAATAACCGCAAT
This sequence comes from Crocinitomicaceae bacterium, assembly GCA_044338805.1. Lineage (GTDB taxonomy): Bacteria > Bacteroidota > Bacteroidia > Flavobacteriales_D > Crocinitomicaceae > M0103. The sequence goes on along the minus strand of JBIIWQ010000239.1, from coordinate 1,095 downwards.
ATTAGGCTTCGTGTTTTTTGCTAATGCTTGTTGCTGGTAAAACTTCTTTTTAGCATATTTTTCAAAAGCTTGTAAATGCAGATCTTCATCTTCTCCAATGCCAACTTTCTTAGAAATTATGCTTATCACTTCATCTCTATATTTTAAACCGTCAAGCATTTTGTACTTTAAAGCATCTTCTGCTCTGTGAATTTTAGCACTGTCAGCAATTTCATTCAGTTTCATTGAAGTAACTTTTCTATCGCTTGATATATCTGTGCGAATATCTTCCCACATAGAAGTCAAATAACGCTCAATTTGAACGCGACTCGAGTCACTCATATTTTCTCTAAAGAATGGTTCAACTGCACTTTTGAAATCGTTGTTTGAACCGCGAATTACTTGAACTTCGACTTCTAACTTATCTAATGTTCCTTTGAAAAAAGATAATTCAGCGCCTAAACCAATAAATTCCATTGTAGAAGTTGGAAAACCATAAACTTCATTCGCCGCTGAAGAGACATAATACTCTTTTTGTGTGATTACTTCACCAGCATTATATGCAACAACAAATTTCCCGCTTTTTTCAAAATCATTTAGAGCATTTCTGATTTCTCGTGCAGTTGAATAACCACAACTTAAATCGCCAATTTCTAAAAATACACCTTTGATTTTTGAATCTGTTTTGGCATGTTCTAAGCCAAATAGTAAATCACTTAATCCAATTTGATTATTCATTTGGAATGTTGAAGGATTGAATTCAGAATTTGATTTCTCACCGATATTACCTTCCAGAGTCATGTGCAGAACGGTATTGCTTTTTATCGCCAGTGGTTTCGGTCCATAATCACCAAAACTGCCAATAATTCCTCCTACAATTAAAGAGAAAATCAATAATCCAATTACGGACATGATAAATACTGCTAAGAAGCTAGGCCAAAATATTTTTCCAAATGTGATTTTCTTTTCAGTCATGATATTTTTTTTTAAAGTTCCTTTTTTAATTCTTTTAAAAGAACATGAAATATATAGATGGTAATTAGAACTTTATGAATGAACGCATGAATGGATAAATGAAATGAAAAATTCCATCATTCATCAGTTAATTTAAAACAA
>JBIIWQ010000024.1:0-13314 GCA_044338805.1 Crocinitomicaceae bacterium | reverse complement strand
CACAGGAAATGCAAAGAGCTTTGAAACTTAGCTACAACAAAGCACGTCAAGCAGCAATTACAAACGAAATTTTAGAAATCGTTGGTGGTGCAGAAGCATTGAATTCATAAAAATATTTTAAATTATTTTTGAAAGCAGAATTGGAAACGATTCTGCTTTTTTTATTTCCCCCTTTGGAGCGATGCCGTGAGCTTGTCGAATGGGGGATAAAGGGGGAGGATCTATCAATCCTTCAACTTCCATTCTAATAATTTATAATTTTGATTTAAACTTTGTATTGAATTAGATAAAATAGGTGGGATAAAGGAGAGGAACTGCGACAGAAGAGATGTTGGATTTTGTTCTATCTCTAACCTCTAGCCTCCAACCTCTTGTCCATTACTATCTTAAACAAAAACCTAAGACACTATCAACAAATTCTTCAGGAGCCTCAGCATGCACCCAATGACCAGCATCTTTAATTGTTATGATCTCAGAATCCGGAAATTGGTCCTCTAGTTGTTCGATATCTTCATCAAGAATGTAATTTGAAAGTTCACCGCGAATGAATAGGGTAGGGAGCATAACTTCTTTTTCTGGCAGTACTGATAAGATATGCTCCATTTCTCGCTCTAGAACGCTTAAATTCATTCTCCAAGCCAATTGACCTTTCTCTTTCCAATACAAATTCTTTAAGAGGAATTGACGCACACCGTCCGAATCAATGTATCGTTTTAAAATCTCTTCAGCTTCCTTTCTCAATTGGATTTTTGGTAAATCAATTGCATGCATTCCTGCTAGAATGTGCTGATGGTGCATTGGATATGCTTTTACACCAATATCAACAACAACCAATTTATCCAATAACTCTTTGTGTTTTTGAGCAAATAAGATGGCAACTTTCCCACCCATGGAATGGCCAATCATAAGAATGTTTTTCAAGTGGAGTTCATCACATAATTCTTTCAAATCATCTACCATTATATCATAAGAAAATTCATCGCTCCAATCTGAATGACCGTGATTGCGTAAATCAACAAGAATTACTCGATAATATTCCGCGAATTTCTTTGCATGAGTTTGCCAATTGTCGGAAAATCCAAACAGTCCATGGAGAATAATCATTGGTTGGCCAGCGCCAAGTTCACGGAAATGGAGTTTCATTTGTTAAAAAGATCCTTGTGATTTCAATTTAGAAGAGAATTATTGAACTATTCCAACTAAAATATCAATCAAATTTGGAACTGCTATTCTTGCTTCAGAAACTTCAATTGTTTCGATTTCTTCTTGAGAGCTACAAACTTTTTCTGTTGAAACACAGCATGCCGATAATATAGCTTCTGAACTCATTTTCCCAACTTTGAATTGTTTATCATTCATAGTGGTAATGATTTTCACCATTTCATCTGCAGTAATGATGTTGGTATCAAAAGAGATCTCTGCATTTTGAATTTTTTTCTTTTCATCGAAATTGATGAATTCAACACGTGCTACTCCTTTTGTTGCTTTTAGTTCTTTTCGAATACTCCCTCCACAACCCATTTCGCATGTCATACCTTCAATTTCAATTGACAGAACGCGATTAGCAATGACTTTAACACTTGTTTCCTTTTGTCCTTTTTCGGTGCGAAGATGAATTACTTTTGGCTCAGAGTTACAAGCTCCTAAAATGAAAGCGGAAGAAATAACAAGTACTAAATTTTTCATCATATTCAATTTGAATTGCACCAAAGATAATTCAAAAGTATTCAGATGGTTACAAAATTTTGTTAAAAGTGTCGTAGGTTTATCTCGCTGCACCTAATGTTCTATTAGAACTGACGTCGGATTCCTTATATTTGCAAAAAAATAACACTCATGAAAATCAAAGAAGCAGCTTTCGTAGTCTCTAATACAGATCACAAATTATGTCCAACAGATGGTTTACCCGAATTTGCATTTATCGGTCGATCGAATGTGGGTAAATCTTCTTTGATTAACATGTTAGTTGGAAATAAAAATCTTGCAAAAACATCTGGAAGACCTGGGAAAACACAGTTAATCAATCATTTTATCATTAACAAAGAATGGTATTTGGTCGATTTACCCGGATATGGTTATGCAAAAGCTTCGAAAACTTCTCGTGCGCAATGGGAGAAATTTATTTCTGAATATCTAACACAACGTGAACCCTTGTTGAACGTCTTTGTGTTATTAGATTCCCGTTTAGAGCCTCAGAAAATAGATCTTGAATTCATGAATTGGTGCGGAGAAAAGCAGATTCCTTTTTCAATGGTTTTCACGAAAATCGATAAATTGTCATCATCCGCTCTTGCAAAAAATTTAATGAAATACAAGAAAGAAATGTTGAAATATTGGGATGCTTTACCTCCGATATTTACTACTTCTGCTACATCTGCCTTCGGCCAAGAAAAAGTATTGAATTATATAGAACTTATTTTGAAATAGTTATTTAGTTACGAGTTACAAGTTGCGAGTTTTTGAACCAATACAAGTTATTAGTTGCTAATTACAAGTTGCTAGTTTTTGAACCAATACGATTTGTTGTATTCCCAACCAACTTGTAATTAGCAACTAGCAACTTTTTTTAACTTGTAACTAATTAAAGTTTTGCTTGTGTTGTTTTAATAATTACAGTTAAGATACGCAATAACTCTTCACAATCTGTTATTAAAGGTTTCGATAAATCCACCGACAAAATAATCCGTTTGAGTCATAAGATTTAACCAATACAAAGTTTCGTTTGCCTCTTTTCGAGATATTGATAATTTGTGAATAAAATCTTTGTTTGATTGTGCATGAGTAGCTTCTGATACGTTTGCTCCAATCGAAGTTCCTGAACGCAATAGTTGTTTAGAAAGAACATATTCTCTTTTTTCATTGACCATAAATTTATAGGTTTGTACAATTTGAATTGAAAAATCAAAAGATTTGCCTTGGATGATACTTTTTCTCATAAAATATTTTCGTTTTCCATTTAAGTTACGAATAAATATGAATTGAAAATTACAAATAGATAGTTTTTGAACCTTATTTAGTTAATAGTTGCGAGTTACAAGTTGCGAGTTTTTGAACCAATACGATTTGTTGTATTCCCAACCAACTTGTAATTAGCAACTAGCAATTTTTTTGAACTTGTAACTATTTGAATTAGCAACTTTCGCAACTTGTAATTACATTTGCCCCATGGAAATTAAAGAAGACAAATTAAAGGAAATTATCTCCCACGCGAAAGAATACGGATTTGTATTCCCTTCTTCAGAAATATATGACGGACTTGCAGCAACATATGATTATGGGCAACTAGGTTCTGAATTAAAAAATAACATAAAAGCATATTGGTGGAAATCAATGGTACAAATGAATGATAATATTGTTGGTATTGATTCAGCAATTTTTATGCACCCAACTATTTGGAAAGCTTCTGGACATGTAGATGCATTCAATGATCCTTTGATTGATAATAAAGATTCTAAAAAGCGATACCGTGCGGATGTTTTATTGGAAGATCATATTGAAAAAATTCGTCAAAAGATTGACAAAGAAGTTGAGAAAGGATTAAAACGTTTTGGTGACGATTTCAATGAAACAGAATTTCGTGCAACGAATCCAAATGTATTACGAAATAAAGAGAAAATCAATGAGATTGAAGATCGCATGCGTGCTACTTTGGGAAACAATGATTTGGAAGGACTTTATAATTTAATTGTTGATTTGGAAATTGTTTGCCCAGTATCAGGTTCAAGAAATTGGACAGAAGTGCGTCAATTCAATTTAATGTTTTCTACAGAATTAGGTTCTGTGGCAGGCGATGCATCAACAATTTATTTGCGACCAGAGACGGCTCAAGGTATTTTTGTCAATTTCTTAAACGTTCAAAAATCTGGACGTATGAAGATTCCTTTTGGAATTGCGCAAATTGGAAAAGCGTTTAGAAATGAAATAGTTGCACGTCAGTTTATCTTCAGAATGCGTGAATTTGAACAAATGGAAATGCAATTTTTTGTTCGTCCAGGTGAAGAAATGAAATGGTATGAATACTGGAAAGAAGCTCGAATCAAATGGCACAAAGCGTTAGGATTGGGAGATTCTAATTACCGTTTTCATGACCATATAAAATTAGCACATTATGCAAATGCTGCTGCTGATATAGAATTCAACTTCCCAATGGGATTCAAAGAATTGGAAGGAATTCACTCGAGAACAGATTTCGATTTAAAACAACACGAACAGTTTTCAGGTAAAAAATTACAGTATTTTGACCCTGAATTGAATCAAAACTATGTTCCTTATGTTGTAGAAACGTCTGTAGGATTGGACAGAATGTTTTTATCAATATTAAGTGCTTCTCATAAAAATGAAACCTTGGAAGATGGTTCTGAACGTTCCGTTTTGAGTTTGCCACCTGCATTGGCTCCTTATAAAGTTGCTGTAATGCCATTAACGAAAAAAGATGGTCTGCCTGAAAAAGCAGAGGAAGTTTTAAACCTATTGAAGTTTGATTACAATTGTCAATACGACGAAAAAGATTCTCCTGGAAAACGTTATCGTCGTCAAGATGCTATTGGAACGCCCTATTGTGTTATGATTGATCATCAAACTATGGAAGATAATACGGTTACAATCCGTGATCGTGACACCATGTTACAGGATCGTGTTGCAATTTCGGATCTTTATAGAATTATTGATGAGAAAGTGAATATGAGGACTTTGTTGGTTGGTAAATAGTTATTATTAGTTGCAAGTTACAAATTGCTAGTTTTTGAACCAATACGAGATGTTGAATTCCAACCCAACTTGTAACTAGCAACTTTTTGAACTTGCAATTAGCAATTTTTTGAACTTGCAACTTTTTTGAGACTACCAACTCGCTTTTCCAATTAATTTTCTAATTCCTAGGATAATAAACAAAATCCAGGGAGTTCCATGCATAACAAGATCGAACCAATCCATACCTAACAATGGACGACCGTGAACAATATTCATCATTTGTTTCCAAATATGCGCATGCGGAAAAAATGGAGCTAATCCTAGCGTTAAGGATGCAATAAGAGAAAATTGGAAAAGATTTTTTTCTTTCATTAGTTGAATTTGAATCTAAAAATTAGGTGTAATTTGAATTATTATTGATTCATTCTTTGAATGGCTCTACTTGCAAATCAATGAAACTTTGAGGATATTTTTCAATCCCGTCGAATCCAAGTTCAATGTCACGTCCATCTCGTGGAATATAATTTGTTTTAAAGAGATAATCCCAAATACTTAGTGTTATTCCGAAGTTCATTCCATTAGGATGTTCCTTCGGTATTTCTTTCGCATGATGCCAAATATGCATTTTCGGATTGTTAAGAATATACTTTAATGGGCCATAATCCAATGCAATATTCGCATGATTTAAATGTCCAATTAAAATCGTGAAAGCATGTAAAAAGAACGTATATTCCAATTTAAAATTCAATAGCCAGGACATGAAGGCAAATAATCCTATTCTGTAAATAATGGTTTCCATCCAGTGATAACGAAGATGCGCCGCAAATCCCATTTCAGTAACGGAATGATGTACTTTGTGGAATTTCCAAAGGATAGGAAATTTGTGTAAAGTGACATGTATTGACCATTGAACAAAATCTGCCAGCAGGAAAAAAATCGGAAATTGTATCCATAAGGAAAGACCGGATAAATCAATCATTCCTGATTTAGGAATTCCCAACATATTTACAAAATTCCCAAAGTATTTAGCACTGAGAGAGGATAAAGCCGCAAATAGAATGAGGTTGAAGATGTAAAAATTGAAAAACATGTAAAATGCATCTAACCAAAAGTCCTTGCGAAACATTTTTTGTTCTTTCCTCCATGGAAGCGCTATTTCCAGAATCCAAACAGCAATTGAAACATAAATCAAATAATAGAAATAATTATCATACTCAAATGGGTGAGTAATCGTATTCCAAAGATAATTTGCGTAATTTTTATAAAGATGAACTACAGATTCAAAAAAACTCATAAGTGTCAATTTTCATCAAATGTACTCGCTGATTTTCTAATCTACTGTAACACGGGTTACAAAAGTGAGATTAGTTTTAATTAAGCATTTTTTTTCTGTTTCCCAATTTTGATTCTATATGCTATTAATGCAGGAAGTCCCAAAATAAATAGTGCTGCAAAAAGGTAGCCTTTAGCCGTTAAATAATAATCGGCAATTTCTTTCGGTAAATTTTTCCCGTATTCTAAACCTGATACAAAATGCAAACTCAAAGGTCGTGGTTCGACCATAGTTGATATACCAGATTTGTAAACTATTGCTCCGTCAAATAAATTTATTGGCAGCAGAAAAAGTGGTGTTCCAATTAATAAAATACCGATTAGAAAGATGTGGAGCGGTTTTAAAAGAAATTGTTTCATAAGAAGGCTTAAAGTTCAAAGGTACTTTATTTCAACTGTTCATTTGTTTTTAATTCAAAGGATTTATTGAGCAAAACAATCTTTGTGTCAAATTCTCGTTATTTTAGCGCTGAACAAGATGAATTTATACTCGAACAAACAAAAGTGGAAAATCGTACTCCTGATCTTTGCATTGATCATGATTGGTGCTTCGCTGTTTATTTCCAATAAAATTGTCAGTAAAGTGGGCGACCGTGAGCGCGAAAGAGCTACGCAATGGGCTGATGCGATCAAGAAAAAACTGGAATTAGTTCGGTTAACGGATCAAACTTTCTCTCAATTAAGAATAAAGCAACGCAAAGAAATTACGCTTTGGATTGATGCAACTAAAGAGTTATCAAAAGCAACACCGCTCGATCAAATACCGGATTATACGTTTCCATTAAAAATAATTAATGAAAATAAAGACATTCCAGTAATTCTTCTTGATAATGAGCGCAAAATCTCAGGGCACATCAACTTGGATTTTGATACGACCGAAATGCGGAAATTACATCCAAATGCAACATCAGAGGAAGTGGTTAAACATTTTGAGGATTCACTTTTAATTCTTTCAGATAAATGGAAAGCTGTTAATCCATCTTTTACGATTGAGGTGTATGAAGGTCTCTTTATGACCTATGTTTACAATGATTCAAAGGAAATTGTTGAGTTAGAAAAAGATCGGAACGCATTGGTGAATTCCTTTAATCAAGAATTGATTAACAATGAAGGTTTAGTCCCAGTGTTGTTGGTTGACGCTATAACAAATAAAGTAGTTGGTAGTAATTTGGATAAGGAAAAACTTAAGGAAGCTAATTTACCAAAAACGATTGCTGATTTAAAGCTTCAAAATGAACCGTTGTTAATCGATTTCAAGAATGGTGAAAAGAACTATTTGTATTTTGACGATAGCCCTGAATTGAAGCAATTACAGTATTTTCCGTACATAATATTCTTCATTATCAGTTTATTTATTTTGATTGGATATCTCATTTTCAGCACGTTTAGAAAAGCGGAGCAAAATCAAGTTTGGGCAGGAATGGCGAAGGAAACGGCGCACCAATTGGGAACACCACTGTCGTCTTTAATGGCTTGGACGCAATTGTTAGAAGGTCAAAATATTGATCCTATGATTACCATTGAAATGCACAAGGATTTGGATCGTTTAGAAAAAGTAACAGATCGTTTTTCGAAAATTGGTTCAGGTGCAAAATTAACTGAAGGTGATTTAAGTGCTACAGTAAAAAGTGTTCTCGATTATTTAAGAGCTAGAATTTCAACAAAAGTTACATTTGAATTTATTTCGGATGAACCAATTATTGCTTTACACAATGCGCCTTTGATGGAATGGGTGGTAGAAAACATTTGCAAAAATGCAGTGGATGCCATGGAGGGAGATGGAAAACTTATCGTAACAGTTCACAAAACTCCTGAATGGGCGCATATCGACATCAAAGATTCCGGAAAAGGAATAAATCCGAAACAACTTAAAACGATTTTTCAACCGGGATTTTCAACCAAAAAACGTGGCTGGGGATTAGGTTTGTCACTTGTGAAAAGAATCGTGAAAGAATACCACCATGGAAAAGTTTTTGTCCTTGAATCACAAATGGATGTCGGTACAACGTTTAGAATTTCGATACCGTTGTAAAGAAAATAACGGACGTCGAGCGACAGTCGAGACGATAGTTATTTTATTGTAAACTACATATTCTGAAAGTCAACTGTCCTCATTGTTACAAATGCCTTCAATATTCTTTCCCCAATTCCTGGGACATCAATATATATTAAATAGACACCAGAGGAAACAGCGATATTTGCATGATTATTCAAATTCCAATCTTGATATGTTACAGGGCTATCCTTGTCATATGATTTAATTAATTTACCCTGAACATTGTAAATTCTGATAAAACATTTTTCAGGAAGATTGGTGATTTTTATGCGGGTATCTACTTTTCCTGTTTCATATTCCGAATAGGCGTTGTATGGATTTGGAACAACATTTATCAACTTCAAAGCATCAATCAATGCTTGATTACTATTAGTTGTCGTTCTAACAGTAGACATATTCCACGAGTACATTGGAATTCCGTTGTTTATTCCTGTAGCAGCATAGTTTTTATATTCTTTATTAACGCGCAGACGAATATGTGCATCTGTTGAAAGTAATTGTTGCCCACCTTTCAATAACGGATAAGCTATCCAACTTAAACTGCTGTATAACTCTCTTTTGGCCGAAGGGGAATTTGTTTCAACTTGAAGCATTTTTTGATAAATGGCATTCGTTGCTAAATTTTCTCCTTGAGCAGGAATATAAGCTGGAAAATCATAACCACCAGAGAAATTATTTATTTCTGCTTGTTTGTAACTGTAAATATAAATGGGGTGCATTCCTCCCATTACAGGTGTTCCAACTGAACTCACAAGATTATCGGTTGGATTCCATATCATATCAGCACCATTGTCTATTGATAAAAATGAATTTTCTCCGAATGCCATATACAAACGAGCCCCTGTTTCGAGATCAATTGCATAACCTGGAAACCAACTCATTCCCGTTCCCGTTCCGTCAGGCAATCCATTTTTGTTGACGCTTAAGCTTTTACGCATTTCACCTGGTTCTGCGCCACCACTATTTAGAGCATCATCTCTTCCTAATTCAATAACTGGACATCGCGTCCATTTCGATTTGTCGTTTGTTAGCACTATATCAACACTTGGCAAGAAACTTAGCGAGGCGAAATTTTTGGATGAACCCGGGCTTACTGTATTGAAATAAGCTAAGGGCATATAATCCGATTGATATCCAACAAGTTTATGCGGTGCGATACCACCATTTAATAAGCCCGAAAATTTATGATCATCATCAATTCCTATTTCGTCTCTGTAGTTACAAGGATTCAAATAAGTTGGCCCATTTGGTAAACAATCATAAGGTAAAATTCCAGGATCTATTCCAGGAAGATAATCTCCTGAACGAATCCAATTTGTTGGAAAAAAGGAACTGTTGTCTTCTATAAAATCTAACCATCGTTTTGACGAGTCATCGAAAGAAATTGTTGCTTCAATCATATCCGTAGATCTCTCATACGTGGCACCTGTTCCAGAATAATTTATTTGTTGAATCTGCACAGAAATTCCCCATTGGGCAATAATTTGTTCATTGTTGTTTTTAATAGTTAATTCTGAAGTCATTGAATCCAGCAAAGGACCATTTTCATAAGAATAACGATAAATTACCCAACTAGAAGTATCAGCGCCGTTGCTTGAAGAGCTCGTGTAATCCTTGAATTTACATTCGAAATAGCCATCTGCAACGTTTAAAGGATCGACAACTTTGATTTGTAAAGGACCACCATTACTTGCATAAACCAATTTATTCAAAAATCCATTTTGTAAGATACTGCTTGTAGATGCTTCGGTTAATTCTAAAGAATGATTTCCATTTCCATATCCGTCTAGACGAGTAATTTCAGGCGATTGTCCGTAATCCAGATAATGCAATGTTCCACCTGCTTCGGGCATTGGATTATGTGGAATCGCTTCAATTGATTTCACTTCACCTGAAGCCGCTTTTCTTGAAGGTAAATATATTTTTTGCTGTCCATCCAATGCTAAAGGGTCGTTTGGGTCGTATTCTTTGAAATTATTATAGGCGTAGGAAATTGCCATATAATAGTAGCGTTTGAAATTCACCAATTTTGCTGTCCCCTGTGCAAACAAATCCTTTTTAACACTAAAACTGTGACGAATTCCTTTGTTTTCACCATCAACCCTTTCAACAGGAATACTTGCTGATAAATCTTCGTCGAATTCAAAATTGATTATTCTTGAAATACCATCTTCAATATCGCATTGAGCAACTAATCGTGCTTTTTCTGGATTACCAACGTCTGATAATGAAACATCTTTGCTCTGAAGTTGAAAAATTTGATAACCTTGAAAATGATATTCTTTATCAGCGTTAGGATCAACCGCAGTAATGAAAGGATCCCTTTCTACATATTCTTCCTTGTAATTATTTGAATTACTTGCATTTGAAAGTGTAAGAATCAATTCATTTTCTAATTCTTGAATGTGCAATTCTGGCGCATGTGGTCCATCTAATACTTTAAAGCAGTTTTCAAATAATGCTTGAGCTTTATCGTCAGCTTGTTGCAGTTTTTGCACTGAAGCAAAAGGATCTCCGCTTGATGCTCTAGCCCAAACTACACCAACTGTAATATTATTCACAGCTCCTGGTTTCAGGATAAAAGGTCCTGCAGATTCAACAAAACGTCTGTCGTTTGGAACATTATTCGAAGAAACTTCTGTCCATGGAGCTTGAGGATTCCCGTTTGTCCCCCAACCTAAAGGGTCTGTATCTCCTGGAAACATAAATTGGCAGGGCATATTTGGATCAGCTTGATTGTCCGAAATATGACCACTTCCACCATAGTAAAATGGAGAACCATCTTTCCAAAAACCACTGAGATAACTATAATAATCAGAAGCGGTAATTGGATCTGTTTGACTTGGGTCAGCGCCATTCGTGGTGTTTGAATAATACAAAAATCGGCGCATTCCAAAACGCTCGTTATCAATTACTCCATCTCCAAATCCAATTCCATTTAACGCTTGATTGTATCCAATTCCAAATGCATTGTCAATCCCATCATCATCCTGATAGGGCCCTTCAAAAAAATCTACCCCTACAGCTGGGGGAGAAGCGCCATATCCTTTGTAGCCAGAATTGTCAGAATCAAGATTATCCCCATTGTAATAATAACCTAAACCACGACTGACATCACAACCAACATAATCATCATACGGATCACCTAATGCGCCATCAGTAAAAAATCCAAAATACGTGTTGTAAAGTGTTTGAGTTCCACGGTTTATTAATTCATAATTATAAAATGTCATATTATTGATTTCATCATTCGAAGAAAAGGAAAAAGCTTGCGCTCTAATTTCCATACCGATTGGATCAGCGCCTGTTTCAGTATGAATATTTCCTTTGTCATTCATGACCCACCAATAATTTATATCGCCATAAAGCGAAACAGAACGATCGACTTTGCATTCTTTTGACTTTTCAATATCATGCCAAGGGTAATCACCGTCTAACCAATTGTAAGTTCCATCTTGATTGTTGTCATAAAATGGCGCTAAATAATAATCTTGACCCTGTGAAATATCACCATGGGCAGGCCATTCTTTAATGATATTTGGAATTTTGTAACCCGGAAACAATTCATTTTGTGTACTTGTTCCATTTGCAGCATCATCAACACCCGCTTGAAACCAAGCATTGAATTCACGCACTAAATCTTGAGTCGTAACAAAATGTTTATCGTATTTGCTGCAATTTTCATAAGTCGTTTCTGCAAAAACTTTTGAAAGCGGCCCTGTCCAATAATCTTGCCCTTCTCTATAACGTAAAGCCGCTAGTTTCAATTGATTATTTACATCAGTACCACCTAACCAAAGCGCAGCGGTAAATAATGCCATAATGCCAGAATTCTTGGGAATCTCGTACTGTGAATAATTTTGATTGGGAACTTGCCACAAATTTCCAGCTGTGTGAACCATTGCTCGCACGTTATTTAAATCAAGATAAGTTGTTGTTGTCGGTGGCGTACATTGAGCGGCTTTAGTCGAATTTTGTTTGACTTTAACTTTTTCTCCACCGCCATAAGGTTGCGCAAAAACTGTAAAAAAGCTAACTATAAATAAGACGAAAAGCGTTAATTTCATAAAATCAAGGTTGAGAAAGCCAATTTAAGGAAAATTGTTTACTTGTGAGTTTTGTATTCTGCTTTTGTCGGAAAAGCAATCTTTTAATCAAATCATTTCCCCAATCTCTTTGTAAACTCCACCAACAAACTCGTGATATCAGTGTATTCAACAAAACTCAAATTCTCATACGTATCATATATGTCGTGGTAGTTTTTATTGGGTCCCATAGTGTAAATAAAAAAAGCTGGAACGCCTTTTTGGGTAAACCAATAGTGATCGGAATTTGCTGCTGGCCCTCGTGCTTTGACCACCGTTAAAAGTTGTTTTTCTTCATTTATTTTCTGCAATTCTTTGAATTCTTTTCCGAAAAGTGTCGCATTTACAACAGTAATTCCTTCTTCACCACTTCCCATGATATCAAGGTTGAGTAGGAACGCAATTTTATCTAATTTCAATAAAGGATTTTCAACAAAATAGTGAGAGCCAACTAATCCTGCTTCTTCTCCCGCAAAAGCGATGAATAAAATATTGTAATCAACTGGATTTTCTTTGAAATACTTCGCCATACTGATCAACATCGCAGTGCCACTGGCATTATCATTTCCGCCAGGGAAATAAGTGCCAGATCCCATACGACCTAAATGATCGTAATGAGCAGAATAAACGACCGTTTTTCCACATTTTTTTTTCCCATGTAAATAGCCAAAAACATTTCGGGAAGTATAGTTTTGAATCAATTTCGCATCAATATTCACAGCAAGTTCTTCTTCAAAATTGAACGTGTTGGATTGAATTTGAATTAAAGGAAATTTCAATTGTTCGGAGGCTACAGACCACGTAAATTTTCGATTCATTACTTCTATCACAGGTAATATACCAGCAATTGTTTCTGTCAAACCAGCCAATTTTTTCAACGTATCAGCAGATAGGCCCTCAAAATCAAACGCAACAGAATTGTATGTACCTTCCTTCAGGATTTCCATCAATTCTTGTGTCAACTTGGATTCATCAAGTGCAATCGAAACAGGAATTCTTTTTGGTATTAAAACACCATTAAATCTTGCACTTGCTGGATCAACTAAAAAATGTACGCCTGGAATAAGAGAGTTTTTACCCATTTCAATGGACATTTGATCAGGGAATGTATTGACATCCAACGTAAATGATTGGAAATATGATTTTTTAAGT
>JBIIWQ010000238.1:0-3947 GCA_044338805.1 Crocinitomicaceae bacterium | reverse complement strand
AATGCGATGAAATTTGGCGCGAGTTTTCAAGAAAGCGAGAATTCATCTCAAGTTTCAATGTTTGGAGATGGGACAGGAACAAAAATGCCAGAACCTGAAATTCCAAAAGCTGAAGAGTGGGGAAGTATTTACAAGTTGAATAGAGAAAAAGAAGTAGTTGGAATTTTTATTTCTGGTCATCCGTTAGATGATTTCAGAATAGAAATTGAATCGTTTTGTAATGGAAGAATTGGTATGTTGAATGATATGACTTCTCACAAAGGCAAAGATTTATTGATCGCAGCAACTATTTCAGAAGCAGAACATCGTTTCACCAAAAATGGAGACCCTTTTGGGACTTTAATTATAGAAGATTACACTGATTCGTATAAATTGTTTTTATGGCGTGAAAACTACTTAAAATTCAAGCATTTTCTTCAACCTGGAACTTTTATTGCGATGAAAGGAAAAATTGATGTTCCACCAAGGAGAAGTGAATTAGAATTTATGGTTCATTCGATTGAACTGCTTCAAAACATAAAGGAAACAAAAGCGAATAGTGTTCATATCAAACTTTCTTCTACTGCTTTAGATCATATTTTAATAATGGATTTGAATAAATTATTTCTAGAAAACGAAGGGAAGTGTAGTGTTCATTTCAAAATAATTGATCCTTTTGATGGAACAGAAGTTCGAATGCCTTCTAAAAGCATGAAGGTCGATCCAAATAACACGTTGTTCAAAGAATTAAAAAGAATGAATCTAGAATTTGAAATTAAGTCGTAAGGATATTTCTTAACTCCGTTAATTCTGTTACTTTTTCTGCATTTCCAACTTGTTGAAATGAAGCGATAAGGTTTGCGAGCATTCTTTTTAAAAAGGCTGTATTTGAGCACGGTTCAAAATATTCACGCACATGAGGCAGATGCAAAGTATCAAGAAATTCTTTAATTGAATTTGCATCTAAAATACTTCCTTTTGAAAATGGATTAATATAAAACAATACACCATATTCATTTTTTTCATGAAGGAAAATAGAAGACCCATTTTCATCCAGATAAGCTAGAATAAAATGATTAGGTAAATTTACTCCATAAATAGGTAAGTCTAAAGACTCAGCAATTACACTGTACAGTAAAGATAAACTTAATGGATTTCCTTTTCGTGATTCAACAACTGTATTTATAAAGGAATTCATTGGTGAATGAAAATGTTTTGAATCACCATGAAAATGATGCGTCTCAAAAAATATCCGATTAAAAATCTTTACTTGTTCAAAAGCTGTTTGTTTATGATTTAATTCAAGCCAAATATCTCTTCTTATTGCTTGTAGCGTCGCCCGAATTATTTCTTCTTCTAAACCTGGGTATTGATATTTTGCAATTATTATAGCGCCTTTCAATAAATCTTTTTCAGAAGAATTAACCCAATCGGTTAGTTTGGTTTTTACTTCCTCAAATTGAATGTCATGAATTAATTGCTCGATTCTTCCTTGAAAAATTAATCCATAATCTTGATCTTCCCAAGAATCCTCAAGATATGGAATGGCATTCGGTCCATATGACATGAGCGTGTCACGAACATGCCCAAAGACATTTTCATCTGGATCATCAATTAATTGAATCAATGCACGAATGGACTTTTCATCTTTCATTTACAAAACAAATGTAAGTTAGTTCATTCGCCTATTGTTCAGTAGGTGACTTAGGTTATCAATGTATAAATGTTAATTAGCCTGTTTTTTCAATGAAACTGTAACCTTTAAGAGTGTTTCACGTTTTGTTTAATACGGATTAAATATTAACAGCTACAGGTTAAGAAAAGGGAGGCTTTAGTTAAAGCCTCTTTTTTTGTTATATTGGCTCGGTTTTTCGTGTCAACAATTTAAATTTAATAAAATGAAAACATTAATCTTATTTTCGGTGCTAATCTGTTCTATTTCTTGTTCATCACAAAAAGAAATTGCGGAAAATGGAACAAAAAAATCAGAGACTGTTCAAATTTTTAAAGGAACTGTTCATCTTAGTGGTGAAGGTTGCCTTTTTTACATAACTGCTAAAGTCGATGGACAGTTAATGAAATTGTATCCTGTTAATTTGGAAGATAGCTTTAAAATAGATGGCTTGAAAATTAAATTCTCGTATAATTTAAGCAGAGCAATGCAACCAGAAAATTGTCAAGTTGATAAAGTGATTTCTGTTGAAAACGTATCTAAATAGCTTTTTTATGATAAATTAATGCTTTTAATCGTTCAAAAGAAGTTTGATTATTTACAGAGTAAAATGATTGAGCGATTTTATTTTTCTCTTGTTTGGTCAAGTGCCATGAAAGTGAAATACGGTCGTTTCGACTTTCTCTCAGATTGAAAGATATTATATCCAAAGGGAAAGAGAAACTTGAAGAACCCAACTTCAGCAGTTGTTCTTGATCAAAATCTTGAGTTCTCGGGAAATTATTATACATATTTCCAAAAGGTAATGTGATTTTGTGAGTTAATGAAATGTGTTCATAAAGTTCATGGCTTAGAATTCTTTTCGTATCTCTAACTTCGAGAATAATCACGCCAGAAGTATTTTCTTTGATCCATTTTTCTAAAGAAAATAGATAATCCAATGTCGTTTTTGTACCATAATTATCCCTTATTCCAGCATCCATTAATTGCATGCCTGGTTCTGTTGGCATAGACATCATTGGCATAATAAATGGAAAAGTTGCACTTGCGCGTAGTACACTACTAAATCTCATTTCTTGAGGATTGTTTTCTGCAAAAAACGATTGAAAATCTATGTTTTCGTAAGAGGATGAAACTTGCTTTGGGCAATCTGGATTTTTTGTAATAAAACTAAGAGATTGGGAAGCTATTAATAATCTCCGGCCATCGTTTACAATCGTTGGACTAAAAATCATTAGGGGAATAATAGCTTGTTGCTCGTATTTCTTGTAATAACCCAAATTATGTTGAAGTAAATTCTCCGTATTTTCATGCAAATGTTGCTCAAAAGCATAACCTCTATCACGTGTGTATTTTTTATTGTTATAACTAAATGAACGATAACGGAAAAACAAGTCGTTGGTAGAAATTGAAAATGCTAATTTATTTAATAAATCTTTGCTGAGGTTTTCGCCGTATTTATTGTCGTAACGATTTTGTATTTCTTTCCTCTCATTTCGAAGACAAATTTCACGGTAATATGCTGCGCCTACCATTCCGCCAGAGGCACCTGTTATAAGATTTAAATGCGCTGTTAATTCCTCATTCAGGGCTTTGTCACAGTTCTGTAAAACAGTGAATGTCCATAAGGCGCTTCTTGAGCCACCTCCAGAAGTATTAAGAATTATAAGTTTCGGTTTTTTTTCGCCTGTTTTCTTTTTCCAGTTTTCTAGAATTAAAATTATATTTTTTTTCGATTCAATTTCAGACTGATTTTTTTTGTAGTTTAATTCAATTGATTGAATACTATATTTTTGAACTTTAGAATCGCTGTAATCTAAACCATAAGCAAAGTTTTTAAAAGTGAATAATTCAGTTGTAACACTGAGATAATTCATCAAAGCAATTGCTGCAAATAGAATAGGGTAGGTCCATCGATGAAACCATGACATTATAGCACTAAACAACATATGAATCATTGTGAGTAAGAGAATTATACTCATTCCAGCTGGGAATTCAAATAAGGGATAGTCTATGAATTGACCAGATAAAATGAAAGCTGAAATTGTTAAAATTTCAAAAATTGATGCATTTATTCTGTTTTTCGCAAACACATGTTCAATAATTGCTTTATCTAGATGCTTGGTTGATCGACTTTGGAAAAGTCTGAATCCTTTTCCGATATAGTGATGTGTTTTTTCATGTTCTGAACGGAAATAGTTATACCATTTATTGCTACTTTGTGTAACAGATTGTATAGGATTAGTTGATGAATCTTCATGGTCAATTTTCTCTCCTTTCTCTCTTGTGGTTGGGA
>JBIIWQ010000023.1:0-13396 GCA_044338805.1 Crocinitomicaceae bacterium | reverse complement strand
CTACATTATCTTCTTCAAGATTCAATGCAATTGCTTGCAAACCTCCTTCGAATTCGATCAATTCACCATATTCTACGCTATTTAAACCGTAAATACGTGCAATACCATCTCCTACTTGTAGAACGGTACCTACTTCTTGAAGTTCAGCTTCCGAACGAAATCCTGATAACTGCTCTCTTAAAATTGCAGAAACTTCTGCTGGTTTTATATCTGCCATGTTGTGTTGTTTTACGTTGATTTCACTTAGTTGTGATTATCTTGTTAAACGTTGTTTTAAATTATTTAATTGACTAGAGATTGAAGCATCAATTTGCTTATCATCCATTCGTATAATGAAACCACCAATTAGTGATTCATCAATTATTTCGTTGATTTCTAAAACTCCAGTTACGGAAGTTCTAACTTTATCAAAAATCTTTTCTTTTGTAGCATTGTCCAATTTAACAGCTGATATAAGTGTAATAGGAACAATTCCGCGATATGTTTTCAATTGTGCACTAAATGATTGTGCAATTTCTACTAACATGTATTCTCTTCTATTTCTAGTAATCAAGTCAATAAACATCACCGACAGTTTTTCAAACTGACCAAACAATTCATTAAAAATTGCTAGTTTTCTATCTGGATTAATTACTGGAGAACTTAACAAAACTTGAAAATCTTTCGTTTCGCTGTTAACTTCAACAATATAATTCATATCACCAGCGACTTGATCCAACACATTTTGTTCGATAGCCAATTCAAGAATTGCCTTTGCGTATCTAGATGCTGCTTTAGTACTTTTCATCTTCGCTAATTAGTTCAGATTAATGTCACCAACTAATTTCTCTGCTAAAGCTTTTTGCTTGTCGCTTGAATCCAATTCACCACGAACAACTTTTTCAGCAATCTCGATAGAAAGAGTAGCAACTTGCGATTTCAATTCTGCGATAGCAGCAGATTTTTCTGCTTCAATCGTATGACGAGCTGCAACAACAACTTTTTCAGATTCTTTCTTTGCATTGTCCTTCGCATCAGCAACCATTTTAGAAGCAATTTCTTTCGCTTCTTTAACAATTGAATCCCTTTCAGCACGCGCTTCCTTCAAAATATTTTGATTTTCAGCTTGCAACGATTGCATTTCAGCTTTTGTTTTAACTGCAAGTTCCAAAGCTTCAGTGATTTTTTCTTCACGTTCATTTACAGCACTTAAAATTGGCTTCCAAATGAATTTTGTTAGAACAAACAATAAACAGATGAACACTAAACCTGTCCAAAACAAAAGACCGAAATCTGGTATTATTAAATCCATTTTTTATTTTTATTAAACTGTTTTCAAAAAAATTAAATCATTGCCTTAACCAACCGTTAAAGCAATGATTTTTTAATTACTTTGCTCCACCTAGTAGACCAATAACGACTCCGAAAAGTGCAACACCTTCAATCAGTGCTGCTGCAATAATCATTGTTGTTGTAATTTTTCCTGAAGCTTCAGGGTTACGTGCAATTCCTTCTACTGCAGATCCACCGATTCTTCCGATACCGATTCCTGCTCCTAGAACTGCTAAACCTGCTCCAATTGCTGCTATACTTCCGTACATAACTATTTGTATTATAAAGTTACTATTTATTAATGATGAGCTTCTTCAAGTGCAGCACCGATAAACAATGCAGAAAGCATTGCAAACAGATACGCCTGTAAAAAAGCCACCAACAATTCCAGCACAGATATAAATAATGCCATAGGAACAGATAAAGCTCCCCACGCTGCATTTTGATTTATAAAGATGATAGAAATCAACGCCAAAATGATAATGTGTCCTGCAGTCATATTTGCAAACAAACGTATCATTAAAGCAAAAGGTTTTGTGAAAATTCCAACCATTTCAATCGGAATCATTATGGGTAATAAGGCAATTGGAACTCCAGGAGTTGCAAAAATATGTTTCCAGTAATTCCTATTGGAAGACAACAATGTAATTATTAAAGTGCACGCAGACAAAAACAAAGTAACAGTAATATTTCCAGTTAAGTTAGCTCCACCTGGTAAAATTGGAATCAGACCTAAGAAATTATTGAATAAGATAAAGAAGAAAATGGTCAACAAGTATGGAAGATATTTCGTGTGTTTTCCATTAGAGATATTTGCCTTAGCGATATCATCTCGAACAAAAACCACTAAAGGTTCTAAAAATTTAGCTAATCCTTTAGGAGAAACTGCACCATTCTTTTTGTAAAATTTAGCAACACTAAACATGATTACCAAAATTAATATAGCACCAAAAAATAATGACAACACATTTTTTGTTATGGAAAAATCCCATGGTTTTATGCTTCCATGTACATGCCCATCTTCGAAAGTTAATTCACCATTATTTAATTTATAAATTTTCTCATGAACCATTGCGTATTCAGCTGCAGGGCCAACACCAATTACGTAATCAACTGACAAATTGGTTTTTTTATCAATAGTTGTTTTAGATATTCCATCATAAAAATTCTTAGAAGAAAAAGTTTTCAAGCCATTGTCAAGAATTATAATTGGTAGATAAACAGCAGTCCCACCATGCTCTGGACCCCACAAATGCCATTCATGTGCATCTTTGATGTGGTGCATAATCATATCACTTACATTAAACTCTTTTTCATGACTTTTTTTATCATCATGTTTTAATTCAGAACCATTATTTTCTGCAGCAAAAACAGCATTCAAAGGCAGAATTGCTATAATAATTATGTATAAAAAGTTTAATCTGTTTTTTAATGACATTTCAGATGATTTTCTTGTTTAAAGTCTCAAATTTTCGGCAAAGTTAAGTAAACTTTATAAAAAAACAAGTTAAAACAATAAAGAAAAATTATAACAATTAGAAGATTTTGATTGAAAGGAAATAATACAGTTGAAAAAAAGAAAAAATCGATTTGAAATACTATTTTTTAAATAATATTTAGCTGATTCTATTATTGATTTTAACTAAAAGATAAGATTGAATAAAAAGAAGTTCCACAACGATTGCTAGAAAATGAAAACCAATTATTCGGACATGATCAATTTGTTTAAAGGCCATTATCCCAACAATAAAAAACACAATTAACATCTGCACTGTTGTTAACAATAGAAACCTAAGTGTAAAGTCTTCGGCATTTTTATTTAGTCCTGGGGCAATAATTAATGTTCCAATTAAAAAAATGCCTGCGCAAGTTGAAACTATATAAATTGAAGTCATTTTTTCAATTACTAGCATGCCTGAATAAACCATACCTAGATAAATCAAAAAAGACACAAACATGAAAGTAAGAAATTGAACGGTATATTTTTTTGTTTTATTCATCTTCATTTCCCATTTTTGTAACTTCTCTTATCACGATTACAAGTGACGATATCACTCCAAAAAGCGATAGTCCGATTGTCCACCAAGGTGTTTTTGAATTATATCTTGCATCCAAATATGTTCCCAACCATGTAAAAAGAGCGATTATTGCGCCCATTTGGATACCTAACGCAGAAAAACGTACAAATTTTGATTGATTTTTTTTTAAATTTGGTTCCACGAATTAATAGATTATATCATCTACTTCATTCTCTTGCACCAAACTTGAAGATTTAAACACATTATTTGAACCAGTAATCATTTTACATGCACCTAAGAAAAATGCGCCTTCTTCGATGTGTAATTTAACCGTGTGTATATCGCCATTAACTTTAGCTTGCTCACGCAATATCAATAACCCTTCTATTTCTAATTTACCTTCAATTTTACCTTCAATATCCGCTTCTTGACAATTCAAATTTCCTTTCAAAAAGCCATTTTCGCCAATTACAACTTTGGAAGAGGTAGTAATATTTCCAAATACTTCACCATCAATCCGAATGTTGGATTCCGAAATTAAATCACCTATTATTTTTGTGCCTTCAACAATTCGATTCAACCTATCTGGACCTTCAAATTGTGTTTTTTCTTTTCTCTTCAACATGATTAATAATATTCATCATAAAAAATCTCATATTCTGCCAGTTTTTTTGTTTCAAACAGAATTTTCATATTTTCCTGTGTAATGATTAAAATTTTCGATTTTTGCATTTCCAACAAATACTTTCTTGTTGCTTTGAATGTTCTTACATATTCAGCTGCTTTCAAATCGTTTTTAAATTCTTGTATTAAGATTATACTTTGGTCTTCACCATAAATTTTTGAACTAACCTTTAACTTATCTCGACTAAAAAATTCTTTATTAAAATCGGACACTTTTGTTTTCCCGGTGTTAGAACTTTCATTTTTCTCCAAAAACACAATTACCCATTGTTCAATTTCATCATTAAAGGTATATGGGGTTTTGTCTGTGAAATCCGAAATTATATTTTTAGAATAACCATTTTGAATTATATCAATCATCTCTTTAGCCCTTACTTCTTCATCCGTTTTTGGATATTCTAGAATAAGTTGATTTAATATTGGTAATAATTCTTGTTTATTCTCAGTTGTTTGTCCTATGGACATTGCCTTTAGCAGCATGTATTTTGCTCTAAATTTATTTTCTTTTTCGTTTTCAATTACAAAATCTGCTTTTGCTAAAACTGGAAAATATAGACCTTTGTTATATCTTTCTAGAATAACAATATATTCTTGTTCTGCAAGCGCTTCTTGTTCTTTTCTTTTCACAAAGAAATCTGGATCTCTCAAATAATTGGCATAATCAGAATTTGGATACATCGTTAAAATGTAATTTTTATTTTCCGATGCTCCTTCAAGGTTCGTTCCGTCTAATAGTTTAAACAATTGATAAGCTGAAGACATGTCATATATACCTTCAATGTTTTTAGAACGCACAGCATTAAATTGAGCCTTTGCAAGATCAAATTCATTTAATTGCTCTTTATAAATAACCCCAGCGTTATAAAGTGCTTCTAACAATCTTCCATTTGAAGCAATAAGGGCTGAATCAGTTAATGGAATATCCGATAATAATAAATCAACATTCATCGAGTCTTTTTCCTCCTCAATGACTTCATTTTCAACAGCCAAAGTATCTTCAACATCATCTGTATTGACAAATATTGCTGTTTTATCAGTACGACGCCAATTATCTTCGTTTTCTCTCGTTCCCCATAATTTACGGAATTCATCAAAACCTTCGCTTCTTGTTTTGGCATTATTAAAATACCATTTGCTTCCATTACCGCCGTTATCAGCGAAATTATTTTGATTTTGTTGAAGTTCTCTTAACCGTTCAGCTTCTCTTTTCTTTCTATTTGCCTCTTCTTCCTTCTTTTGTTTTATGACATTCTCAATAAATTTTACTCGATCTTCTTCTGATAATTGTGCAATTCGTTGAACACTATCTTCAAAATTAGCCGTTTCGACAGCCGCCACAAGGTCTGCTAATTTCAATGCTTTATTTCTAACACCTTCAGCATTCGGATAATTATCGGCAATTACTGTTGCACAGGAATCATAATATTTTTGAGCTTTCACATAATCTCTATCGGCGAAAGACATGTTTCCTAATTTCTCATAGGACATTCCTTTTTGACGTGTATTTGACACTGAATAAAATGCTGACTGCGTCAAATATTCAATTGCTTGTGGTTTGTTATTATTTTGAAGTTCAATATCAGCTAAAGCATAATAAATTTGATCTTTATAAGCAGAATTTTTGGCGTCACGTAACATTTTTAACAATTCCTTCTTTACCTTTTCATCTCCGCCCATAAACGCTCTTTTTAATCGAGCATTAAAATGCATTTCATATGGCGCGGTATATTTGAGTGTTAAACTATAATGTTCTTTTGCTGCATCGCGATTCCCAATTGACTCATAAAGTTGGGCCATAACAAAGTGCACCCGCGATTTATCTATTTGCTTTTTAGCATATTTCAAGGAAGCTTCCAGGTATTTAATAGCATCTTGCGGATTTTGTTTTCTCAAGGCATATTCTGCTTTTGTTTTTTCAAAATCAAAACGAATTGATTTTGGAACTTTCGCTAATTCTTCCTCCTTTTTTTCCTTTTTTGACGTTTTAGTCTTTGGGCCTTTTGATTCTTCGACGCCAGATTCTTGATTTTCAATTGCCTTATCTAAATTTGCGATATTAAAACCTGCATCTGTAAGTTTTCCCATTTCAAGATTTGTTTTAGCCATCCATAATTCTCCTATATAAATAGAAGGATCATTTGAGTAAAACTTTTTTACAAACATGAAACTTTTCATTGCCGCGTCATAATCTCTTCTGTAAAAACTAGCAATTCCTATGGTTGTCCAATTTTCATCAATCCAACGATTATGTTCTTCTTTTTTCAAAGATGGTTTATCATTACTCGGCATGCTGTGACGCTGAATAACCTTTGTACATTTAACAATAGCAGTATCAATTGCGGGATACAATCCAATAACCTCCTCTTCATTAGGAAGTGGGTCGATTGATAATATCGAGTAATAATCTTCTTGTTTTGAACCGCGGTATGCGGTCGTTGACTGACGAATTAACTCGGTTGCATTAAAATAGCCATTATAATGAGCGGTTAGGCCATGAAAGGATCGACTTACTAACGTGTTTTTTTCAGTTGAACATGCTCCAGTTATCAAAAATAACAGAAACAAGACAACTAATTTTCTAAACGTTAAAACCATACACAAAAAAAATAAAAGAGTTATTGTTGACAATAACTCATAAAAAGTACATTTATTTTAAAATTTTTCTAAACTTAGATTATGCAATATTTGTAAAGACTTGCTGAATGTCATCGTCATCTTCAATTTTGTCAAGCATTTTTTCAATATCTGCTAATTGCTCTTCTGTTAATTCTATTGGAGATGTTGGAATTCTTTGAAGATTCGATTTTTGAACTTCGATATTCAAATCTTCCAACCCTTTTGAAAGTGTTCCAAATGCTGTATAATCTCCATAAACGAATATTTTATCGTCAATCACTTCAATTTCTTCGCAACCAGCATCAATTAATTCTAACTCCAATTCTTCTGGGTCAATTGCATCTGTTTTGTTAATTTCAAAAACTGATTTACGATTAAACATGAATTCTAATTG
Organism: Crocinitomicaceae bacterium; assembly: GCA_044338805.1. Lineage (GTDB taxonomy): Bacteria > Bacteroidota > Bacteroidia > Flavobacteriales_D > Crocinitomicaceae > M0103. The sequence goes on along the minus strand of JBIIWQ010000023.1, from coordinate 6,373 downwards.
ACCATTTGGAACAACGCTTCCTCCTGATTTATTGAAATATGATTTTACATTTGCTACTGTCCTAGTGGAATTATCTGTTGCACATTCTACAACTACTAATACACCATGGAGTCCTTTACCTTCATAAATTACTTCTGTAAAAGAACTTATATCTTTTTGGGCCGCTCTTTTTACAGCCGCTTCAATATTATCTTTTGGCATATTTTCAGACTTCGCATTCTGAATTGCTGTCCGAAGTTTTGCATTTGTAGCAGGATCATCTCCTCCTTCTTTTGCAGCCATAGTAATTGCTTTCCCCAATTTCGGGAACAATTTAGACATTTTGTCCCAACGTTTTTCTTTGGACGCTCTTCGATATTCAAACGCTCTTCCCATATTTCAATATATTTAGCCTGTAAAAATAGAAATTTTAATGTTAAGTAAAGCTAACAAGTTTAAAAGGATTTTATTGTTGTTAATTTAACAAATTCAATAAAAAATATACATATCCTAACACCATTCTTTTCAATTGCAATCAGTACATTTGCCATGTTAAGTTAACATAAACATGAAAACAATTTTAATTCTTGGTGCTGGACTCTCAGCTTCGTCTTTGATTCGATATCTTTTAGAAAAATCGACTCAATACAATTGGAAAATCAGAATCGTAGATCAAGATATAAATCTCGTTACTAAAAAAATTAATGGACATGTAAACGGTTTTGCTTTATCGTTTAATGCATTAGATGCACTTGACCGCAGACCTGAAATCGAGAAAGCTGACCTAGTCATTTCAATGTTACCAGCACGTTTTCATGTCGATGTTGCTAAAGATTGTATTGCTTTAAAAACGAATCTTATCACACCTTCATACATCTCTGAAGAAATGAAAGAATTGGATGAACAAGCAAAAGCAGCAGGAATAATCATCATGAATGAAATCGGCGTTGATCCGGGAATAGACCATATGAGTGCGATGAAAATCATTCATGCAATTCAAGCAAAAGGAGCAATCGTAACTTCTTTTAAATCTTTTTGCGGTGGCTTAATGGCTCCTGAAAGTGATAATAATCCTTGGAATTATAAATTTACTTGGAATCCAAGAAATGTAGTTCTTGCTGGCCAAGGCGGTGCATCTTGTTTTATTGATCACAATGAATACAAATATGTTCCTTATAATAGATTATTTGGTAGATTATATACTACTGAAATCGAAGGTTATGGAAAATTTGATGGATATGCTAATCGTGATTCACTATCGTACAGAAAAACCTATGGATTGGAAACGATTCCAACAATTTTCAGAGGAACATTGCGTCGACCTGGATTTTGCCAAGCATGGAATGTATTCATTGAATTAGGAATGACAGATAATTCCTATAAAATGGAAAATTCAGAGTTTTTAACTCCTCGTTCTTTCCTAAATGCATTTTTACCTTACAGACCATATCGTTCTGTTGAAGACAAATTCAAAGATTTTCTTCGAGATGATAGACAGGATCTTTATGAGAAATTTGAATGGTTAGATATTTTTGACAGTTCTACTCCTCTTGGAGTTAAAGATGCATCCCCAGCGCAAATGTTGGAAAAGATACTTGTTGGTAAATGGGTATTAGAACCTGCCGATAAAGACATGTTAGTTATGTATCATGAATTCGAATATGAATTTCATGGGGAACATCATTCAATTACATCTTCAATGGTAAATATTGGTGAAGATCATACGTTTACTTCGATGTCAAATACCGTTGGACTTCCTGTTGCAATCGCATCAAAAATGATTCTGAATGGAGAATTAACAACTAAAGGAGTTACACTTCCAATTCAACCTGAAGTTTACAATCCAATTTTAGCAGAATTAGAAACTTTTGATATTCGATTTATTGAAAAGGAAGTTCAATTAGATTGTAAAATTTAAAAAATAATCATCCTTATCTTTGACATTGTTTCTGAATCTTGAATTAAGAATCCTGAATTCTCTGTATCTTTGCTTTTTCAATTGAAATTCAAATGTCGAAAGCAAAATTTACCGTTACCGCAGCACTTCCATATGCAAATGGCCCTTTACATTTAGGTCACGTAGCAGGAGTTTATCTTCCCGCTGATATTTTTGTTCGTTTTTTAAGGATGAATAATCACGATGTTGCATTTATATGTGGTAGCGATGAACATGGAGCAGCAATTACTTTACGCGCAAAAAAAGAGGGGATTACTCCTCAAGAAATAGTTGATAAATACAATTCAATCATTAGTAAAGCCTTTACAGATTTCGATATTTCATTTGATATTTTTCACAGAACGTCATCTGAAATTCACCATAAAACCTCACAAGATTTCTTTTTAAAGTTATATGAAAAAGGGAAATTTACTGAAGAAACATCGGAACAATACTACGATGAAGAATACGACCAATTTTTAGCAGATCGCTATATTACAGGTGAATGTCCAAAGTGTCAAAACCCTAGTGCTTACGGAGATCAATGTGAAAAATGCGGGAGTGATTTAAGTCCAACAGAATTGATTAATCCAACTTCTACTTTAAGTGGAAAGACACCTATTTTAAGAACCACTTCACATTGGTATTTGCCTATGGCAAATCATGAAGATTGGTTGAGAAAATGGATAAAAGAAGGGAAACTAGATGGGATTCAACAACACGACCCAAAGCCTTGGAGAAACCAAGTTATAGGACAATGTATGTCATGGATTGATGGAGGATTACATTCAAGAGCAATGACCCGTGACTTAGATTGGGGAGTAAAAGTTCCACTTCCAAATGCAGAGGGAAAAGTGTTATATGTTTGGTTGGATGCGCCAATTGGTTATATTTCAGCAACAAAGCAATACGCAATTGACAACAAGAAGAATTGGGAAGATTATTGGACCGGAGATCGAAAATTGATTCATTTCATTGGAAAAGATAATATTGTTTTTCATGCAGTTATATTTCCAATTTTACTGAAAGATCACGGTGATTTAATTTTACCAGACAATGTTCCGGCTTATGAATTTTTGAACTTAGAAGGAGATAAATTTTCGACTTCTAGAAATTGGGCAGTTTGGTTACATGAATATTTAGAAGCATATCCAGGAAGAGAAGATGAATTGAAATATGTTTTGACATCCATCGCTCCGGAAACAAAAGATTCTGAATTTACATGGAAAGAATACCAAACTCGAATCAACAGTGAATTAGCGGATATTCTTGGAAATTTTGTGAATCGTGCTTTGGTATTGACTCAAAAATATTACGAAGGCAAAGTTCCTGAAAGAGGAGAATTGACAGAAGAAGATCAACTCGTTTTAGCTGAAATAAACGAAATTCCAAAACGTATTAGCAAACTCGTTTATGCTTACAAATTGCGTGATGCTCAAGCAGAAGCGATGAATTTGGCACGACTTGGGAATAAATATTTGGCAGATCAAGAACCATGGAAAGTGGTAAAAATAGATCCAAAAAGAGTTGAAACAGTGATGAATATTGCGCTTCAAATCACAGCTAATCTTAGCATTGTTCTTCAACCATTTTTACCAGCAACAGCTTCTAAATTATCGAATTTCTTGAATTTTAGAAGCACGAATTGGGAAAACGCTGGGAATGGCGATTTGATGAAAGTTGGAGATCAAACAAATACGCCAGAAATTCTTTTTCAAAAAATAGAAGATTCGTTGGTTGAAGAAGAGGTAAAGAAATTGAAAAATACAGACAGCATGGAATCAAAATTTGAGGTTCAAAAAGAAGAAGTTTCATTTGACGATTTCACAAAAATGGATATTCGTTTAGGGACTATTCTTGAGGCCGAAAAAGTTGAAAAAGCAGATAAACTATTGAAATTACTTGTTGATACAGGATTGGACAAAAGAACAATCGTTTCAGGAATTGCTGAACATTATTCGCCAGAAGAAATCATTGGTAAGACTGTTCAAGTTTTGATGAATTTAGCTCCCAGAAAAATCAAAGGAATTGAATCAAAAGGAATGATTTTAATGGCTGAAGATGTAGAAGGTAAATTGAGTTTTATGTCTCCTGAAAAAGGATTTGAAGCTGGAGGCGCAATACATTGAGTTAATTGCTAGTTGCTAATTAATAATTGTATATGGAAGAATTGAAAAGTTATGCTGAGCTTCAAAATTATTTCAATAATGAAGCATTTGTTTTAAAAACACAACAACAAATTTCAAAAGATTTCGCAAAATTCAATTTGTTTTTTACGGATTCATTTGAAACCAACCCATTCTCCAAGGAAGAAATTGAAACACAAATTGCAAATCAACTTGTTGATATAATGAAGCAAGGTGAAACACGATTATTGCAATTTTTATATACGATTGATGTGGCAGAAAAAGACTTTCTTCACTTAACTACTCAACTCAATTTTGTTCAAGAATTATCTCACAAAATACTTTTTCGTGAAGCTTACAAAGTTTATTTGAGAATGAAATTTAGTTAATCATATCTACTAATCCCTTATGAAACTTTTCAATTTCAATCTTTCAAGTTTATAATCCCAATCAATTTATTACATTTTAAGCAAATTATTTCGACTTTTTAAAGGCTTCCATTGGGGAATTTGTCTAAATTTGCTATTCCATAAATGAGTAAAAATACCATGGATAAAGTATCTTATGTTGGGAATGCAGATGTGACGGCTATCGACCATTTGTATAATATGTATCAGCAAGACCCTGAAAGTGTTGATATTGGTTGGAAGAAATTCTTTGAAGGTTTTGATTTCGCAAGAACAAATTATGAAAATGATGGTGAAATCCCTGAAAATTTTCAAAAAGAATTCAAAGTAATTAATTTGATTAATGGGTATAGAAACCGCGGTCATTTATTTACAAAAACGAATCCTGTTCGCGAACGCAGAAAATACTCACCTACTTTAGATATCGAAAATTTTGGATTAGATGTCTCTGACATAAACACGGTTTTTCAAGCAGGTGAAGAAATTGGAATTGGTGCAGCTTCTTTAGGTGATATTATTCATCATTTAGAATTGACTTATTGTCAATCAATTGGTATCGAATACGTTTATATGCGTGATCCAGATAGAATTGATTGGTTCAAAAATAAAATTGAGATTAAAAACCGACCTATTTTTAATAAAGAACGCAAATTAAATATTTACAAAAAACTAAATCAAGCATCCAATTTTGAAGCTTTTTTAGGTAAAAAATTCGTTGGTCAAAAACGTTTTTCAATTGAAGGTGGTGAAGCTTTGATTCCTGCTTTAGATGCATTGGTTAATAAAGGTTCTGAATTAGGTGTTGAATATTTCGTAATGGGAATGTCACACCGGGGAAGATTAAACACACTAACTAATATTTTTGAAAAAAGACCGAAAGATATTTTTGCTGAATTTGAAGGGAAAGAGTTCGATTCAATCGAATATTTTGATGGTGATGTTAAATATCACCAAGGTTTTACCTCTCATGTAAAGTTAGCCAACGGAAAAGAAATTGGGTTGACATTGTCACCTAATCCGTCGCATTTAGAAGCAGTAAATACCGTCGTTGAAGGAATTGCTCGGGCTAAAGTTGATCATATTCTTCATGATGAAAGTAAAATTTGTCCTGTTTTAATTCACGGTGATGCTGCAATTGCTGGTCAAGGAATTGTTTACGAAACAATTCAAATGGCACAATTAGACGGTTATAGAGCTGGTGGAACTGTGCACATTGTAGTAAATAACCAAGTAGGATTTACTACTAATTATTTAGATGGAAGATCATCAACTTATTGCACAGATGTTGCTAAAACGACACTTTGCCCTGTTTTTCATGTAAACGGCGACGACATTGAGGCTGTTGTTCAAACGATTGAAATTGCGATGGAATACCGTCAAAAGTTCAACCGTGATATTTTTATCGATTTACTTTGCTACAGAAAATATGGTCATAATGAAGGTGATGAGCCTAAATTTACACAGCCAAACTTATATAACTTAATTGCAAAACACCCAAATCCAAAAGAAATTTATTTCTCGCAATTAGAAGCTGAAGGTATTATCACAAATGAAGAGGCGAAAAAAGTAGAATCTGATTACAATGACTATTTAGAAATTGAATTTGATATTTCGCATCAAAATGACAAAGCTTTGGTTTATGATTTTTTAAGCCAAACATGGGAAGGTTTCCGTCATGGAAAATCTATTGATTTTGAAAAATCTCCTGAAACTGGTGTAGATAAAAAGAAACTTTTAGAACTTGGTATAAAACTTTCTACTTTACCTGAAGGAAAAAAATATTTCAGAAAAATTGCAAAAATATTTGAAGATCGTTTAAACGCAATCAAAACTGACAAACTAGATTGGGGCTCTGCTGAAATGTTAGCATATGCCACACTATTAGTCGAGGGTCATCCAGTTCGTATTTCAGGTCAAGATGTTGA
>JBIIWQ010000237.1:0-3967 GCA_044338805.1 Crocinitomicaceae bacterium | reverse complement strand
GAATAGTTCCAGTCATTCCTTATGAATTTGCTGTTGTACCGATTGATAGCGTTACTGTTAAGGCATCAACAATAAACCCAATTGCTGATTTTAATACATACCGTTTTGAGCTTGACACGATTGATTTTGAAGGAGCTCCAAGTCCTTTTCATAGATTTGCATTAGTTTCGGGATATGGAGGCGTAAAGGAAGTAAATCCATCTCAGTGGTTTTTAAGTAGTAACGGAATGCCTTCACCTTTGGTTTGCGCAGATAGCACCGTTTATTTTTGGAGAGTATCTGTTGTTGACCCAATTCCTGTTTGGAGAGAAAGTTCTTTTCAATATATTACAGGAAGACAAGGTTGGGGTCAAGATCATTTTTATCAATTTAAGAAAAATGGATTTATAGGGATAAATTATTACCGACCTACACGGAAACGATTATTTGAACCAAATAATAAACAGCTTACCTGCGAAGTAAAATCTTCTACTGCTATTCCAACTATTTATTATAATGCTTATTCAATCGATAGCCAAGAAAAAGAATATGGTATCTGTTCCTATACCCCATCGTTTTATGTAGCAGTTGTTGATCCAATAACTTTAGAACCTTGGGGAACAAGATATGGTTCATCTAATCCAACCCATAATTTTGGAAATGCAAATGATAATGGCGCCTGTAGACCTAGAGTTGAAAACTTTTTTATTTTCCGTCAAAATGATCCAAATCAAATAACAAACTTCCAAAATATGATGGCAGCCGTTCCTGATAGCCATTATATTTTGGTTTATTCTCCTATGACAACCTTGTATGATCAATGGGACGTCTTAGCACCATCGTTGTACACAACTTTCCAAAATCTAGGCTCAGACAGTATTGTTCCTGGTCGTCCAAATCTGCCTTTTGCGTTTTTCTGTAGAAAAGGTGATCCGAATACAGTTGTTGAATTATATGCTCAAATGGCTGGTGAAGACCTTCATTTAGAAGGAGATTTGATCGGTTCTGATTATTTAGGACAAGAAAATTCAACTCTTATCGGGCCAGCAGCTGAATGGGGAGCGGCCTACTGGAAGCAGGATTCTTTAGAAATAATTAATATAGATTCAACAAGGTTATATATTAGAGCATTTGATATTTCTGGAGCTTTTCAATTTGAGACGACACAAATTTTTTCTCATAATGATTCCATTTTGAATTTAAATTCAATAGTTGATGCAAGTCTATATCCGTTCATTCAATTAGGAGCTTATTATGAAGACACAGTCAATTTCACTCCTGCACAAATTGACCGTTGGCATGTTCTATACACGCCACTTCCAGAGGCTGCAATAGATGGCGGCACTGCTTATACTTGGTTACCGGCTACCGACACTTTAAATGAAGGACAAACAGTTCAATTTGCCGTTGATGTAAAAAATATTTATACGATTCCAATGGATTCGTTACTAATTAGTTATTGGGTGCAAGACAATAATCAAGTGAAACATCCAATTGCTTATGCCCGACAAGATTCGTTATTAGTGAATGAAGTATTCAGAGATACGATTAGTTTCTCTACGCAAGGACTTGCTGGTATCAATTCCTTGTGGATGGAAGTAAATCCTTATGTGAATGGAAGTGTTTATATAACAGATCAGCCAGAGCAACAACATTTTAATAATTTGCTTCAAATACCATTCTTCGTAAATGGAGATGTAATAAATCCAATTCTTGATGTTACGTTTGATGGCAGACATATTTTAAATGGAGATATCATTTCACCTGAAAGTCAAATATTGATTTCATTAAAAGATGAAAATCCATACCTCATCATGGATGATATTTCAGATACTACGTTATTCGGAATATATATAACAGATCCTGATGGTAATCAATCTAGAATCCCATTTATGGATGCTTCTGGCAATACAGTGATGCAATGGATTCCAGCTGAAAGTCAATCAAAAAGATTTAAAATTTTGTATCCAGCACTCTTTACTAAAAACGGCAAATACACGCTTTTTGTTCAAGGTTCTGACGAAAGCGGCAATTTATCTGGTGATTTAGAATACCGAATTACATTTGAAGTGATTCACGAATCGACGATTTCTTACATGATGAATTATCCAAATCCATTTAGTACAAGTACACGTTTTGTATTTACTTTAACAGGAAGTGAAGTTCCTGATGAGATGATTATTCAAATCATGACTGTTTCAGGAAAAGTAGTGCGTGAGATTACAGAAGATCAAATTGGTACAATTCAGATTGGTCGAAATATTTCTGAATATGCATGGGATGGAACCGACGAATATGGTGATCCTTTGGCAAATGGTGTGTATTTATATACTGTGAAAGCTCAAATTAATGGCGAAGATATCAAACACATGGAAACAGGTGCAGATACCCATTTTAAGAAGGAGTTTGGGAAGATGTATATTATTCGGTAACTAAAAAAATCGACAACTAAAAATCGCAGTATCGTCAACCAAAGACAAATCTCCACGCCATTCGTCTAACTTTGAGAATATAAGATTGTTCATGTCTTCCATTTTCAACGGGTAGTAACTATGAACCAATTTGACGAGTTTTTCACTTCCGAAAAATTCTTCTTTTTCATTTTCTAGTTCCACTACTCCATCTGTATAAAGCACTATTGTAGTGTTTGGTTTAAGTATCTTTTTACCAACATGGATAAATGGTAATTCGTCTAACATACCCAAACCAATGCAGCCTTCAGAAAGCATTTCAACCTTCTTTCCGTTCGTTATAAAAGGATGATTGTGACCAGCATTGACATACTTTAATTCACGTGAAGTAGCATTGTAATGGGCAATAAAAAAAGTAATAAACTTTTCTCCTTTAGCACTTCTCATCACTTTTTTATTCAATTCCTCTAATAAGAATTCCATTTCAAAACGCTGGTAATTGAACAACGTTCTTATTGTTGCTTGAAAATTTGCCATTAACATTGCAGCTCCAATTCCTTTTCCAGAAACATCGGCAATACAAATCATGTATTCGTCATCTCCTAAAGGAATAAAATCGTAATAATCCCCTCCGACTTCATGCCTTGGAGTATATTTTGCTGAAATGTCCATTTTTCGATTGGAAGGTAAATCTGATGGAAACAACAATTTTTGCATTTCGGAAGCAACTTCTAGCTCCTTTTTGATGCGTTCTTGGATAATGCTCAACCGAGCCATGCGTTGATTCTCGATTGCAACGACAATAATATTCGTCAAGGTTTGGACAAAACTCATGTTCTCCAAGCTTTCTGAAGGAGACGTTTGATCTTTAATAATGTCGGAAAAAAGTAAATAAGCTAATGGTTTATCTTTGTGAAATACAGGAACAATCACATCAAATTCTGTCAATATTTTTGAATGAGAAGATTCAATAACGGTGATTTCTTTGAAACGCAAAAGATCGCGTTGAACATCTATTTCCTTTACTTTTCCTTTTATTCCAATTTTCAGAAGGCAATTCCATTCATCTTGCCTATTAAAAAGAACGAATCGTTTGAATCCTAATTGTTCTTTTAAAATAAACTCATAAATGCGAATCAATTGATCCATTCCTAAATTTGCATTTATGGCAGTCGTAATTTCTAGCAAAGAATTTAATTTGAAATCTTTGAGTTCAATCTGATTTTCTAAATCCTTTACTAGCTTATTAATCATTTTACCAAATTAATTTGAAATTCGCAGTAAGAAATATTCTGATGTAATGCCGATATAGTATGAAAAAAGTTCAATGTAATTGGACTTTATTGAAAACATAATCGGTATTATAATTTATCCAAGATTTTAGGCAATTGACGCACAGCAGCCATTTCTCTGAATTTATCTTTTGCTTCCCCACATGGACTTCCAAAATACGTTTTCCCACCTTCTAAATCTTTACCAACTCCAGATTGAGCATAAACTGTTGCACCTTCCCCAATCGTAATATCGCTTGCACAACCAACTTGTCCCCAAAGAGTAACCCTGTCTTCAATTCTAAC
>JBIIWQ010000236.1:0-3969 GCA_044338805.1 Crocinitomicaceae bacterium | reverse complement strand
ACTTAATAATGGGTAAAAATAATGGAAATCTCCCACTTCTTACCACTTGTTTTCTAATTGTTCATAAATTCTAACGGAATAAAGATAGTTTTGTTTCAAAATAAGCAATCTTATTTGAATAAAAAGACATAATTATCAAGCCATTAAAGAGAAAGTGGGTATTTGTGGGTAATTTTTCAACAAATTTGAGTTGATTAGGTTATCAACAGTTTACCAATAGCTTATGAACAATTTTAAATTGCTTCTGATTTTTATTACGAATCTTAATCTTTCCGCTAATTTTGCCGCATGACTAAAGAAATGAAAGGCTGGCTATTATTGATTTTACTTGCTTGTGTTTGGGGAAGCTCATTTATTCTTATGAAAAAAGGAATGTACACAACCGACGGAGAATTGATCTTTTCAGATGGTCAGGTTGGCGCGTTAAGAATGCTAATTGCTGGATTAGTTTTGCTGCCTTTTGCACTATTTAGTTTAAAGAAAATCAAAACATGGAAGCAATTTTTTACACTTGCAATTGTTGGATTTTCGGGCAACTTTTTTCCGGCGTTTTTATTTACTTATGCAGAAACTGGTCTTTCTTCTGGGTTTGCTGGAATGTTGAATAGCTTTACACCAATCTTTACAATACTTATTGGATTTTTTGTTTTTAAAATTCGACTTTCAATGATTCAAATAGTTGGTGTTGCTATTGGAACTATAGGAATTGTTTTGTTAATGATCGCAGGTAAAGATTTATCGATCACTGGAAATTGGTATCATATTTTTGCGATTGTTTTAGCTACTCTTTTTTATGCCATCAGTTTGAATACGATAAAACATACCTTACAAATGTTCAAAGCAATTGAAATAACTTCGTTGGCATTTTTCATTTTGTTGATCCCTGCGTTTTTAGCTACTATTCATTTTGGATCTTGGGAAACATTAAAATCAAATAAAAATGCACTAGAAGGATTGGGTTATATCTCTATCCTCGCAATTGTCGGGACCGCAATAGCTGTATTACTATTTAATCAATTAATTAGTTATTCTTCGACTTTATTCGCCAGTAGCGTGACTTATTTTATTCCAATTGTTGCAGTTGTCATTGGTGTTTATTTTGGCGAGCACATTGGTTTAGGTCAAATTGGATCTATGGGAATCGTATTATTAGGCGTTTTTATTGCCAATTATTGGTCGATGATCAGGCAACAAATATTAAATTTTAAAAAATAATCTCCAACAGACTTGTGTTGAAAAGTATTTTTTCTATCTTTGCCTTCCAATTTTTGGGTTAATAACAATAAAAACAAGCTATATGTACGCAATCGTAGAGATAGCAGGGCAGCAATTTAAAGTGCAAAAAGACCAAAAGATCTTTGTACACCGTTTAGCAGCTGAGGCAGGTTCAAAATTAAGTTTTGATCGTGTTCTTTTAGTTGAAGATGGCGGAAAGATCACAGTTGGCGCCCCAGCTATAGCAGGTGCTTCGGTAACTGCAGAAGTCATTGATCATGTGAAAGGTGACAAAGTAATCGTCTTCAGAAAGAAAAGAAGAAAAGGTTATAAAAAGAAAAATGGACACCGTCAAAGTTTTACGGCGATTACCATTAAAAGTATTAAAGCTTAATAAAAACTTTCCAATCTAATTGGAATAAAATTTAGAAACAATGGCACACAAAAAAGGAGCTGGTAGTTCGAAAAATGGTCGTGAATCTCATAGCAAGAGACTTGGTGTTAAGATCTTTGGAGGTCAAGCTGCAATTGCAGGTAACATCATTATTCGTCAAAGAGGAACTCATCACCACCCAGGTCAAAATGTTGGTATTGGTAAAGACCATACTTTATATGCTTTGACAGATGGATTAGTAGAATTCCGTAGAAAAAAAGAAAATCGTTCGTTTGTATCAGTTATCCCTTTTGAGACTGCTGAAGCATAATTGAATGCACATAAGATTATTAAGGCGAGCAGTTATGTTCGCCTTTTTTTGTGACTTCGACAAGCTCAGTCGGCTAAAAGTCGATCTCAGTAAACCAAAAGCACAGAGAAGTCTACCTTAAAAGACTCTATTAAAGCTCCTGAAATAGTTCGTTTTTTCTAGAATTCACAAAGAGAAATACGTTGTAACAAATACAACGTAAGCGATGTGATGTGCTATATATTTATTAAATTCGCAACACAAAAACAAAGTACAATGCTCGAGATTACACGTATTCGAAACGAAAAAGAAGCCATTATTGAAGGGCTTAAAAAAAGAAATATTGATGCTACAGAGACGCTCAATAAAATTCTCGAAACAGATCAAAATTGGAGAGCCTCTAAAACGGAATTTGAATCAACTTCAGCTGAATTGAATCAATTGGCTAAAGAAATTGGAGACTTATTCAAAAAAGGGAAACAAAATGAAGCGATCATTGCCAAAGAAAAAACTGCGAAACTAAAAGTCGTTGAAAGTGAACTTAAAGCAAAGGTGGATATTTATGAAAAAGAAATAACTCAGTTATTATATACTATTCCAAATGTACCAAACGAACTTGTCAAAAGTGGTAAGAGTGAATTGGACAATCAAACTGTTTTTGAGCATGGTACTGCACCTGTTTTCAATTTCTCAGCTTTACCTCATTGGGATTTAGCCAAGAAATACGAACTTATTGACTTTGAATTAGGTGTTAAAGTTACGGGCGCTGGATTCCCATTTTATAGAGGAAAAGGTGCAAAATTACAACGTGCACTAATTGCCTTCTTTTTAGATGAGGCGGATAAATCAGGATATGAAGAGTTTATTCCACCATTAATGGTAAATGAAGCAAGTGCTTATGGTACAGGTCAATTGCCTGACAAGGAAGGGCAAATGTATTATATGCCAGAAGATGATTTTTATATGATTCCGACAGCTGAAGTTCCATTAACAAATATTTACCGCGATGTACTTTTACCTTCAGATAATTTTTCTATAAAACTTACTGGATATACTCCATGTTTTAGAAGAGAAGCAGGTTCTTATGGGAGCGATGTGAGAGGATTAAATCGCTTACACCAATTTGACAAAGTTGAAATCGTACGTATCGAGCATCCAAATAATGCAGACACGGCATTGAACGAAATGATTGAACATGTAAAAGGATTACTAGAAAAATTAGGCCTTCAGTACCGAATCTTAAGACTTTGCGGAGGAGACACAAGTTTTGCGTCGGCAATAACATATGACTTTGAAGTATATTCTGCGGCACAAGATAAATGGTTAGAAGTAAGTTCTGTTTCTCGATTTGACACGTTTCAAGCAAACAGGTTGAAATTACGTTTTAAAAACAGTGATAAAAAGAATCAACTTTGTCATACATTGAACGGAAGTGCCTTGGCTCTTCCAAGAATTGTTGCTGCGTTATTAGAAAATCACCAAACAGAAAATGGTATTCAAATTCCAGAAGCATTGCATAAATTCACAGGTTTTACTCAAATAGCTTAATTGTTCTAATTCAAAACAAATTGAACTTTTAATGAAGCGTAATACGATGAAGTACTATTTTATTTTATGTGTTTTAATAGGTTTGTCTTCTTGCACTGACTTAAAAAAAGGCGAGCAAATATTGTCGATTCAAAAAATGAATGAATCATTGGATAGTATTCAAACAGTTTTGTTAGAAAATGATTATTCAGAAATTTCTGATTTAGCTTCGAATGCAAATGCAACTGATTCGCGCATTAAATTGAATTATGAATCTGACACCCTTGATTTGACATTTGCCAAAAAACTAGATTCTTATAATAGAATGAGAAAATCATTTGGTATTCTAAGTATTGTTTTTCTTCAATTATCAAGTGATGTAAAATCTGAAAAAACAACCTTGCAAAAATTAAAATTGGACATTGAAAAAGGGAATGGGGAAAGAGATAAATATGCTACTTTCATTCAATTTGAAAATGAAAAAGTATTAAAATTGAAAAGTTTACTTTCAGATTATATGTCATTAAGAGAAACAACCACAGCT
>JBIIWQ010000235.1:0-3981 GCA_044338805.1 Crocinitomicaceae bacterium | reverse complement strand
TGTGAGTTTTATCAGTTGAACTAATTGTTGGATCGTAGAATAAATGCATCAGTGTAATAATCGATAAACCATTTCTTTCATTAAATCACCTTGAGAAAATGCTCCTGTGTTGCCAACACCTTTTGATTTTAAATCAAATTCATGCAAAATAGCAATGTTTATGGCAATTTTCTTGGGATTGTAAACTTTTGAAGCATTGATTAATTCTCCAGCAACAAAAGGATGAACTTTTAAAGCAGTTGCAACTGCTTCTTTCGATTTATGTTGCAAAAAATGAACGCGCATCAAGCGAGAATAATAATTGAAGACGGTTGAAATGACAACAATAATATCTGTTGCTTTTGGGTTATGAGCGAAATAATCAACAATTTGAAAAGCTTTCGTTACATCTCTCACAGCCAACGCATTATTCAACTCAAAAACATTGTAATCTTTTGAAATTCCAATATTCTCTTCAATATGAATATCATTGATTGTAGTATCTTTTTCAATTAGAATAGCCAGTTTATCAATTTCATTTACTATTCGACCTAAATCATTACCAAGAAATTCAGATAAAAGCATACTTGCCTTTGACGTGATCTTAAATCCAAGTGTTTTTAAATAAAATTCAATCCAACTTCCTAATTGATAGTCTTTTACTTTTTCTGACTTAAAAACAATTCCGTTTGTTGTTGCAAACTTCATCAGTTTTTTACGAGCATCAAAGGTTTTGTATTTGTAATTAACAACAAAAATCGTTGTTTCAGAAGGATGTTCAAAATAGGATTCTAGCTCATCCATCTGTTTGAAATCTTGTGCTTCTTTCAAAATCACCAATTTTCGAGCAGCCATCATTGGGTAATTTTTCAATTCTGACATCAAACTTAATGGCTCAGCATCTTTTCCATAAATAATTACTTGATTGAAATCTCTTTCATGCTCTTCAAGAGCATTTTCAGTAATTGCTTTTGTGATTTCATCAATAAAATATGCTTCTTCCCCATGAAGAAAATAAATTTTCTCCAACTTTTTGGCCTGAATATCTTTTATGATGAGTTTGTAATCCATTAATTTTTATGTTGTTCCCAAATTTGAACTAATTCGACTAATGTTTTCACTGCTTTTTGCATGTCTTGAATACTTACATATTCGTGACGTGAATGTATAGCCATTTCACCCGTAAAGATATTTGGACAAGGTAAGCCCATAAATGAAAGTCGAGAGCCATCAGTTCCTCCACGTATTATTGTCGGTTTTGCTGTGATCCCTGCTTTTCCCATTGCTTGAATAGCATAATTCGTTACAAATGGAACAGAACGCAACACTTCTTTCATGTTTCGGTATTGTTCTGTTATTTCAAATTCATATGACGCACCATTGTACTGTTCCATAACCATTTTCAAGATGGATTCTAAACGGTTTTCATATTCCGTTAGCTTTTCTGTTAAGTGATCACGGATAATAAAAGTAACGGTTGCAGTTTCTAATCCTCCTTCAATTGTCATTGGATGAACAAATCCTTCGCGGTTCTCAGTAGTTTCTGGCGACCATTTATCTTTTGGTAGTGTAGTAATAAATTCAGCTGCAATTTTCAACGCATTTTGCATTTTATTTTTTGCATAACCTGGATGCGCGCTTACTCCGTGAATAGTAACTTTCACAGCATCTGCAGAAAACGATTCATCTTCGATTTCACCTAATTTCGCACCATCTAGCGTGTATCCGTAATCCGCATTTAGTTTTTTCATGTCCAATTGCTCCACACCACGACCAACTTCTTCGTCAGGAGTGAATAAAATTCTGATTGGACCATGCGGAATTGTTGGATTTGCTATGATATAATTTGCAAAATCCATTATAATTGCAATCCCTGCTTTGTCATCAGCACCTAATAATGTCAATCCACTAGCAGTGATTATATCATCACCAATTTTTTCAAGTAAATAAGGATGTTTTGTTGTTGTAATGACCTGGGTTGTATCGTCTGGAAGGGTAATTGGATCACCGTTGTATTTTCTATGAACGATTGGTTTTACGTCTGTTCCACTGCAATCTGGAGCCGTATCCATGTGAGAACAAAAACAAATAGTCGGTAAATTTGAATTTGAACTAGTTGAAGGAATTGTTGCATAAATATACCCCCATTGATCCATTTCGACATCATTGATTCCAAGATCTTTAAGTTCATTATATAGAACTTGTGCTAAGTCCTTTTGTTTCATTGACGATGGAAAAGAAGCAGAGTTTGGATCAGCTGTTGTATCTATTTGAACATATTTAATAAAACGTTCTTCTAGTGTATAATTCTTTGATTGCATAATTTTACTTTGACCTCAAAGTTAGTAAATAGTTTGTTTTAAAATGAACCAAATTTGAGGATTTATTCGACGATTTAGTATCAATTTAAAATGCATAAAAAAAGCTACTCTAATGAGCAGCTTTTCAATGTATATTAAAAAAAGGATTACATTATCTCGTTAGCGGAAAAATGAAATTTACCTTCAATTTCTGCATTTTCATCTGAATCAGAACCATGACAAGCGTTACGGCCTTTTGATTCTGCATAATATTTGCGAATAGTACCATCAGCTGCTTCAGCAGGATCAGTAGCACCAATTAATGTTCTGAAATCAGCAACTGCATTTTCTTTTTCAAGAATAGCAGCGATAATTGGTCCAGATGTCATGTATTCAACAAGCTCACCATAAAAAGGTCTTTCAGAGTGAACTGCATAAAATTCTTGTGCTTGTTCTGTAGTTAAACGTGTTAATTTCATTGCTTTAATTTCGAATCCTGCAGCGATAATCATATCTAGGATTTTACCTGTGTAACCATTTTCGATTGCATCAGGTTTCAACATCGTGAAAGTTCTGTTTGTTGCCATTTTTGTGTATTTATTTTCTAAAATTTGGGTGTAAAGATACTATATTAATTATCAATTGACAATTGGCAAATATCAATAGTGACTTGAGCTTTTCAAATTCATAGAGTTTGTTATCTTTGAGAAGTAAATTAAAAAAGAATAAAATGAAAACGTTAGAGCATTTTTTCACAGGAATGGATCCAGTTTTAGCTGCTTTAATCGCAACAACTTTTACATGGTTGGTTACTGCCGCTGGAGCATCTTTGGTTTTTTTCTTTAAATCAATGCACCGAGGTTGGCTTGATGGAATGCTTGGTTTTACAGGCGGTGTTATGGTCGCAGCAAGTTTTTGGTCTTTGTTGAATCCCGCAATTGAAATGTCTGAGAAAATGTATCCGTCTATGCCATGGATGCCAGCTGCTGTTGGTTTCTTTTTAGGTGCGATTTTCTTATTCTTTTTAGATAAAAAATTACCTCATTTACACATCAATTTCAAAGAAGATGAAAAAGAAGGTGTTAAAACTCAAATGCATAAATCCATTTTATTAGTGCTAGCTATCACACTTCACAACATTCCTGAAGGACTTGCTGTAGGCGTATTGTTTGGAGCAGCCGCTTCAGGAATGGATGGCGCAACTATAGGCGGAGCAATTGCTTTGGCTATTGGAATTGGAATACAAAATTTTCCAGAAGGATTTGCCGTGGCTATGCCTTTAAGAAGAGTAGGAATTAGCCGAAGAAAAAGTTTTTTTTACGGACAGTTATCTGCAATTGTAGAACCTGTCGCTGGTGTTATTGGCGCTGTAGCAGTAATTTATATGCAACCAATCTTACCTTTCGCATTAGCTTTTGCTGCTGGAGCTATGATTTTTGTTGTGGTTGAAGAAGTAATTCCTGAAACACAGCGCGACAAATACACTGACGTTGCTGTTTTAGGATTTATTGGTGGATTCCTTGTGATGATGATTCTTGATGTAGCACTAGGATAAAAGTTGTTTTTAAACTATTTAACATATTTTTTAATTTATTTTATTGTTAATCCAAAAAAAGCATGTACTTTTGTACCATCAAAACAGCATTTCATAGTTGTTGTTTTAGGTTTTATAGTTTTAGCAAGGTTTAAGTGAAAGAGGAAC
>JBIIWQ010000234.1:0-3991 GCA_044338805.1 Crocinitomicaceae bacterium | reverse complement strand
CGGACGGAGAATTTCAACTTTCTTTCGCAAATAATCTAAGTCTATCGATAAATTATTTAAAATTGTAATAGCCTTTCCATTTCCTTCTCTTAAAATACCTAACATAAGATGTTCTGTTCCAATAAAGTCGTGACCCAATCTTAAGGCTTCTTCTTTACTGTACGTGATTACATCTTTGACTCTCGGTGAGAAATTATCATCCATAAAAATATTAATTTGTGATGTAAATTTAGTTAATACTAATCAAATTAGCAAAAATCATTCCTTGTAATAGAACTGTCAGCTAATTGACAAAAAAAAAGTTATAATTGGTGTTAGTTGTCATGCATTTTATTAACCAAAAAAAGGCCTTGTTTTGTTAATAAATCATTGAAATTTATGAGTAAAAAAAGGCTTTAAAATTTTTAAAAGCCATATATTAGCACGTTTTGAATTTGAACTAATTTGTTATTAATAATTTATAAAATATGTCTGACGGAGAAAAGTTAATTCCTATTAACATAGAAGATGAAATGAAATCAGCTTACATCGATTATTCGATGTCTGTAATTGTCTCAAGAGCACTACCTGATGTTCGTGATGGTTTAAAACCCGTACACCGAAGAGTGCTTTTTGGAATGCATGAATTGGGAATCACTTCAAAATCAGCCCACAAAAAATCCGCAAGAATTGTTGGAGAGGTATTAGGTAAATATCATCCACATGGAGATACATCTGTATATGATGCTATGGTTCGTATGGCACAAGAGTGGAGTATGCGCTATTTATTAGTGGATGGTCAAGGTAACTTTGGGTCGGTAGATGGCGATAGCCCTGCAGCAATGCGATATACTGAAGCCCGAATGAAAAAGATTTCGGAAGAAATCATGGCCGATATTGAAAAAGAAACTGTCGATTTTCAATTGAATTTTGATGATACTTTATATGAGCCAAAAGTTATGCCAACTCGTGTTCCTACTTTATTAATAAATGGAGCAACAGGAATTGCTGTTGGTATGGCTACAAATATGCCTCCACACAACTTAACAGAAGTTATCAATGGAACCTTAGCTTATCTTGACAATACTGAAATTGAGATTGATGAATTGATGAACTATATCAAAGCCCCTGATTTTCCTACTGGAGGAACTATTTATGGTTATGAAGGAGTTCGTGAAGCATTCAAAACGGGGCGAGGAAGAATCGTTATGCGTGCCAAAGTGAACTTCGAAGAAGTTGACGGAAGAGAATCTATTATCGTTACTGAAATTCCTTATCAGGTGAATAAGGCTGACATGATTAAGAGAACGGCTGATTTGGTAAACGATAAAAAAATTGAAGGTATTGCTAATATTCGTGACGAATCGGATAGAACAGGAATGCGTATTGTTTATATCTTGAAACGAGATGCTACGCCAAATGTGGTTTTGAATACATTGTATAAATTCACACAATTGCAATCTTCTTTTAGTGTCAATAATATTGCATTGGTAAAAGGTCGTCCGCAAATGTTGAATTTGAAAGACATGATTCATTATTTCATCGAGCACCGTCATGATGTTGTGGTTCGTAGAACCCAATTTGAATTGCGAAAAGCTGAAGAAAGAGCCCATATTCTAGAAGGATTAATTATTGCTTCCGATAATATTGATGAAGTTATTGCTTTAATTCGTGGGTCTAAAAATACCGAAGAAGCCAGAGAAAAATTAATCGAAAGATTTAAATTATCTGACATTCAGTCTCGAGCCATCGTAGAAATGCGTTTGCGACAATTGACTGGACTTGAACAAGACAAGTTAAGAGCTGAATATGAAGAATTGATGAAATTAATTGAGCATTTAAAAGCATTATTAGCAGATGTAAATCTAAGAACGGCTTTAATTAAAGAGGAACTTATCGAAATACGTGATAAATATGGAGATGCTCGTCGTTCATTAATCGAATATTCAGGTGGTGACGTAAGCATTGAAGATTTAATTGCAGATGAAAATGTAGTAATTACAATTTCCCATGCGGGTTATATTAAACGTACCAATTTAACAGAATACAAAACTCAAAATAGGGGTGGTGTTGGTCAAAAAAGTGCTGGAACAAGAGATCAAGATTTCTTAGAACACATGTACGTTGCTACAAATCACCAATATATGATGTTCTTTACCCAAAAAGGGAAGTGTTTCTGGATGCGTGTTTATGAAATTCCTGAAGGAAGCAAAACAGCAAAAGGAAGAGCTTTACAAAACTTAATCAACATTGAAAGTGATGATAAAGTAAAAGCCTTTATTTGCACGCAAGACTTAAAAGATAAAGACTATACTAACAGTCATAATCTTATTATGGTGACCAAAAAAGGTCAAGTTAAAAAAACCTCATTAGATAAATATTCAAAACCTAGGGTAAATGGAGTTGCTGCAATCACTATTAAGGACGGTGACGAATTGTTAGGCGCAAAATTAACCAATGGTGAAAGTCAAGTTTTAATTGCTGGACGTTCGGGAAAAATGGTTCGTTTTGAAGAATACAAAACAAGACCAATGGGAAGAACAGCTTCTGGAGTTAGAGGAATTACTTTAAAAGATGAAACGGATGAAGTAATTGGAATAGTAACGGTTGATAAAGAAAATGTTAACGACACCCAAATTTTAGTTGTTACTGAAAACGGATATGGAAAACGTACGAAGTTAGTTGACGATGACGGTGAGGATGTTTACAGAATTACAAATCGTGGTGGTAAAGGTGTAAAAACACTTAATATTACTGAGAAAACAGGTGCGTTAATTGCTATTAATAATGTAACCGATGCAGATGATTTAATGATTATCAATAAATCGGGATTGACAATCAGAATGGCAGTTGAGGATTTACGTGTAATGGGTAGAGCAACGCAAGGTGTAAAACTTATCAACATTAAAGGAAATGATTCTATCGCAGCTGTTACCAAAGTAATGAAAGACGATGTTGTGGAAGTAGTTGTGGACGAAGATGGAAACATTATTGAAATTGAAGCAATCGAAAGAGTAAAACCGGTATTGGAAATTCTTGAAGACGAGGGCGGTTTTGATGATGACGATGATGATGACACTGAGGAAGAAGAAACGGAAGAGGAGGAATCGGAGGATGAATCGGATGACGATTCTGAGGAATAAATTAATAATTAAATTCAAATAATAAAATGAAAATTAAACACATTGTCTTAGCGACAGCAATGATGGTTTCACTTTCAACTTTTGCGCAAAAAGAGGAATTGAAAGTTTTGAAGAAAATTTATGCCAAAGAAAAACCAACGGCAACAGATATGGTAGAATATAAAGTTGCTGTATCTAAGTTAGAAACACTTTCTACTGAAGAAAGCGATAAAACGTATACTCAGTTTTATAAAGCGATGTTGCCAATTATGGAGATAACAGCTCTTGGGCCAAATGCTACACCAGCACAAACAGCGCAATTTGTGACACCAAAAGCAATTTCAGATCTGGCAATTGGGTTGAACAAGACTTTGGATTTCGAAAAAAAATCAGGTAAAAATGTTTATACTGACGATATCAAGGAAACCATAACGTCGTATAAACCAATGTTGGTAAACTATGTTGTTGCTTTGGGAAATACAAAAAAGTTTAAAGAAGCTTCCCAAGTTTTATATTCTATCTATGAAATGGACAAAAGCGATGTTGAAAAATTGTATTATGCAGCTAATTATTCTATAAATGCCGAAGACTACGACTCAGCTTTAGAGTATTACATGCAACTAAAAACGTTAAATTATTCGGGAGAAGGAACTATTTATTCTGCAACTAATAAAGAGACAAAAGTTGTTGAAAATTTTGCGTCAAAAGTTGAGCGCGATTTATTTGTTAAATCTGGTGGACACGAAAATCCAATAGAAGAAAAAATCCCATCAAAAAGAGGTGAAATATACAAAAATATTGCCTTGATTTTAGTTCAAAAAGGAAAAACGGATGAAGCAAAAGCGGCCATTACAGAAGCAAGAAAATTAAATCCAGAGGATACTTCTTTA